>CAMURW010000302.1 GCA_947097635.1 uncultured Bacteroidales bacterium | reverse complement strand
AGTAGGGACGTTCAGTTCCGCATTATCTATCGTGTATACAAGTTTGATGCTATTGGCGTTGATCGCCTTGGTGCCGAACTGGGCTGCCAGGAAGTAGGAGCCCACTTCTCGGGCCGTTTTTTCGTCCACATTGCCCGCTTGCACAGGACTGCAAAACGCGCTGGCAAAAGCCACCAGTATGATACTGAAAAATATTTTATGCAACTTGTTCATAATGAATTGTAAGTTTCTGTTGATAGATGGGGTTATCTGCTTGTGTGTGCTGTAGTGCCGTCGTGACTGCTTACGGATAGTTAGTATCGTCTGCGGGATAAAACTTGCGCCTCATAGTCTATACATGCCGACGAAAAACGTTTTCAGACATTGGATCAGCCTAACCCAGAAGCATTGAAACTGATATAAATCCCTAAGGCACAGCGTCAAGTGGCACTTCGGCACAAAACAAAGAAACCCTGCAATGATAAATTACAGGGCAGGGCTTAGTATTCATAACCATAAGTGGCCAGAACTTATTCTGCCACCACTTCGATAGTCACCTCAGCCTTCACATCCTTGTAGATGTTCACTGTGGCTTTATAGGTACCTACCTCCTTTATCCTGGCGGAATCCACGACGATGGTTTTGCGATCTACATCGTAGCCATGCTGCTCTTTGAGAGCATCGGCAACGATCATGTTGCTCACGCCACCGAAGAGCTGTCCGCTCTCACCCACTTTGGTGACGATGCGGACGGTTTTGCCGTCGAGGGCTGCCTTCTGGTTCTCAGCATCTTTACGGATTTTCTCGTTTTTCACGGCTTGCTGTCTCTGGTTCTCGGCCAGCACCTTACGAGCACTGTCGGTAGCCATGAGTGCCATTCCTTGAGGAATGAGGTAGTTATTTGCATAACCGTCTTTTACTTTGACGATATCGTCTTTATAACCCAGGTTGTGTACGTCTTGCTTCAGTATAACTTGCATTCTTCTTTCCTCCTTTTATTTTAAACAGTCAGCGACATAGGGAAGCAGGGCCAGGTGACGAGCACGCTTGATGGCCTGCCCGACCTTTTTCTGATACTTGTTGGAAGTGCCAGTGATGCGGCGAGGCAATATCTTACCCTGCTCGTTAACGAACTTCATGAGGAAGTCGGCATCCTTATAATCTATGTATTTAATGCCGAGTTTTTTGAAACGGCAATATTTCTTGCGCTGGGTGTCCACAGCGATGGGGGTCAAATATCTTATTTCGCTCTTTTCGTTTGCCATAATAACTTTGTCGTTTAGAGGTTTTATTGATTGCTTTCCTCGGCAGCGGGAACTTCGGTAGCGGCCTTCTTGGTGCTGCGTTTCTTTTCGTTGTAAGCCACAGCGTGTTTGTCCAATGCCACGGTGAGGAAACGCAGCAGACGTTCGTCGCGTTTGTAGGCCACCTCGAGATCGTTGATTACACCGCCTTCGGCCTTGAACTCGATAAGATAGTAGAAACCAGTGGTCTTCTTCTTGATGGGGTAAGCGAGTTTGCGCAGGCCCCAGTTGTTGGTGTATACGATCTCTGCACCATGTTCCGTTAAGAAGTCTGTGTACTTCTTTACCGTTTCCTTCATCTGATCGTCAGACAAAACGGGAGTTACAATGAAAACGGTTTCGTATTGCTTAATCATTTAAATAAAAATTATGAAGTTAAAGTAAACTATCAAACAAACAAAAAACTCAGAAAACGCCTCGTAGACGATACGTTATTACCGTACCTCCTATGGGCAAAAAAGAGCCACATTGCGGGCTCGAACCGCAGACCTACGCATTACGAATGCGTCGCTCTACCAACTGAGCTAAAGTGGCATCGTACTACGGAAATTGCGCAGTTGCTGCAGGTCTACGTCGTGTCGGGGTGAGAAGACTCGAACTTCCGGCCTCCACGTCCCGAACGTGGCGCGCTAGCCAACTGCGCTACACCCCGAAGATAGTGTCCTGGCAGGGACTCGAACCCTGGACCCATTGATTAAGAGTCAATTGCTCTACCAACTGAGCTACCAAGACAGTTTGGGTCGACGGGTGATGGCTATACTAATTTTCACCTTTAATTTATCACCTATATATTCTTATCACCTATCTATTGTACTCCGGGTGGGACTTGAACCCACACGCCCTTGCGGGCAAGGGATTTTAAGTCCCTCGTGTCTACCATTCCACCACCAGAGCATGCTAGTCCTCTGGATCGCGGCGGCAGGAGGATGGTGTATAGCCTTTTTATTGTTTCCCGCGTATCCAACTCCTAAGCCATCACCAAGAACCACACGGATTGTGGAGCGGAAAACGAGACTCGAACTCGCGACCCCGACCTTGGCAAGGTCGTGCTCTACCAACTGAGCTATTTCCGCATTTTTATTGCACCGAGCCTGCACCGAAGTGTTGTACTCGTCTACGTTGCTACATTCTTATTGTTTCTATTGTTTCAAAGATCGCTGCTTGTGTGGAGCGGAAAACGAGACTCGAACTCGCGACCCCGACCTTGGCAAGGTCGTGC
>CAMURW010000301.1 GCA_947097635.1 uncultured Bacteroidales bacterium | reverse complement strand
ATTTAATAATAATATACTATAATATATTAGACTGAAATGTTTGAAATTATCACCAAAATGTTCGGCAACAAGTCCACAAGAGATCTTAAAGAGATACAGCCCTATCTGGATGCCACTCTTAAAGTGTACCCGACCATTCAAACACTGAGCAACGACGAGCTGCGTGCCAAAACCATTGAGTTCAAAGAGACCATCCACAAAGCCATTGAGGCAGAGGAAACGGAACTGAACACTCTGCGTAAACGTATTGAGGATGAATACGATATTCCCGTTGACGAGAAAGAAGATATATACAACCGCATTGACGAACTGGAAAAGATAAGTTACGACAAGACCCAGAAGGTACTGGATCTACTGCTGCCCGAGGCCTTTGCCGTGATGAAGGACACCGCACGCCGCTTCAAGGAGAACGACGAAGTGGAAGTGACCGCCACCGACCACGACCGCGATTTGGCGGCACGTATGGACAACGTGGCGATACGCGGGGACAAAGCCTACTTTAGGAACCAGTGGATGGCGGGCGGCAACCTCGTCACCTGGGACATGGTACACTACGACGTACAGATAATTGGCGGCGTGGTGCTGCACGACGTAGGACACCGCTACAGCGACAGCAACGACAAGTTGAGCAAGGAACACAAAGGAAAGATTGCCGAGATGGCAACCGGCGAAGGAAAAACGCTCGTGGCCACGCTGCCTGTATACCTCAACGCCCTGCCCGGCAAAGGCGTGCATGTGGTGACAGTGAACGACTACCTAGCCAAGCGAGACAGCGAATGGATGGGCATGCTCTTCGAGTTTCACGGCCTTTCTGTGGACTGTATCGACAAATGGGAGCCTCACAGCGACGAGCGCAAGGCAGCCTACAATGCCGACATCACATACGGCACCAACAACGAGTTTGGTTTCGACTATCTGCGCGACAATATGAGCCGCAATCCCGAAGAGCTGGTGCAGAGACTACATAACTACGCCATCGTCGACGAGGTGGACTCCGTACTGATAGACGACGCACGCACCCCTCTCATCATCAGTGGCCCCACTGGCAAAGACGATGACGACCAGGAGTTCAACCGCTTCAAACCCGTCATCGAAAAGCTGTACAACACACAGCGCGCCATGTGTACGCAGATATTGGCAGAGGCACGCAAATCTCTGCAGCAAAACCCCGATCCCAAGCCGGAAGAAGAAGGTGCCAAGATGCTGCTGCGCATCTATCGTGGCATCCCCAAGAACAAAGCACTCATCAAGTTTCTCAGCGAGACGGGCATCAAGGCCATCCTGCAGCGCACGGAAAACTTTTACATGCAGGAGCAGAACAAATACATGCACATTATCGACGACGACCTCTACTTCGTAGTCAACGAAAAAGACCGCACCGTGGAACTCACCGAGAAAGGCATGGACCTCCTCACCGACATGGGCGAGGACCGCAACTTTTACCAACTGCCCGACATTGGCAGCAAACTGGCAGACTTGGAACACGACAACCTCACGCAGGAAGAGAAAACCGCCAAGAAAGAACAGCTGCTCAGCGACTATGCCGTGCAAAGCGACCGCGTGCACACCGTGGACCAGCTGATGAAAGCCTACGCACTCTTCGAACGCGACGTGGACTACATCGTCACCGAAGACAACCAGGTGAAGATTGTGGACGAGCAGACGGGACGTATCATGGAAGGACGGCGTTGGAGCGACGGCCTGCACCAAGCCGTAGAAGCCAAGGAAGGCGCCAAAGTGGAAGCGGCCACGCAGACCTATGCCACCATCACGCTGCAAAACTACTTCCGCATGTACAAAAAATTGGCAGGCATGACGGGCACCGCAGAAACGGAAGCTGGCGAGTTCTGGGATATCTACAAGCTGGATGTCGTCACCATTCCCACCAACCGCCCCATCATTCGCGAGGACATGGACGACATGGTGTATAAAACCAAGCGCGAGAAGTTCAAAGCCGTTATCGACGAGATTGAGCGTCTAAGAGGACTGGGACGTCCCGTGCTGGTAGGCACCACCAGCGTGGAAACCAGTGAGCTGGTGAGTAAGATGCTAAAACTGAAGAAAATTCCCCACAACGTGCTTAACGCCAAGTTGCACAAGAAGGAAGCCGACATCGTGGCCGAGGCAGGACAAGCGGGCACGGTGACCATCGCCACCAACATGGCAGGCCGTGGCACCGACATCAAGCTGGGCCCTGGCGTGAAAGAAGCTGGCGGCCTTGCCATCATCGGCACCGAGCGTCATGAAAGCCGCCGCGTGGACCGCCAGTTGCGCGGACGCGCCGGTCGCCAGGGCGACCCCGGCTCCTCACTGTTCTTCATCTCTCTGGAAGACGACCTCATGCGACTCTTCGGCAGCGAACGCATCGCCAAAGTGATGGACCAGATGGGTCTGCAAGAAGGCGAGGTGATACAAGCTGGCATGATTACCAAGCAGATAGAGAGGGCACAGAAAAAGGTGGAGGAGAACAATTTTGGCATGCGTAAACGCCTGTTGGAATACGACGATGTAA
>CAMURW010000300.1 GCA_947097635.1 uncultured Bacteroidales bacterium | reverse complement strand
AACATAGAAGGGCGAGGCGGCGACGCTGCAGCGCGCTGGGACGGCAGTGAGACGAGCATCCACGTAGAGGTCGCTCTGCACAGTGAGCCAGTGGCGCAGATAGAGACCGCCAGAGAGGTCGAAAAGGAATTTCTCCTTGGACTTTAGGTTATCCATGACACCCAGCCCTACATATGGTGACAGATTCCAACGGCGATTGCGCTGCTCTACAAAGACGTTTGCGACATTGGCCATAAAATCGAAGTTGGCATTATAGTGCTGAAAGGAAGGAGATGCGAGGTTATGGTACATCGAGAAACGTCCACGTACTTCCCACACTGTGGAAAGATGCTTTCCCACTATCATGTCGACACCAGCAGAAAACGTGGGTCTGGACAAGGAGGGGTGCGGCCACATACCTCCCGAGAGTGCACCACCTACATACCAGTCCTCGCGCATACGCTGACTCTCGCCTGGGCTAACAAGGTAGAAAGGCCTATAGCGCATCTTATAGGTGAAGCCCATCATTGCCATAGCTACATAGGAAGTCAATGGGTTCTTGTCGAAGTCGGAGGGATAAATGTGTACACCGAGATCTCCATGCAAGAAGAAAGATCCTACAAGACGTTGCTCTACCCTGATGCCTACGGACCCCATAAAGTCGTTATCCATCTCCTGCTCCGCATTGTTGTGGCGATGTACTACGCCGACACCGAAATAGGTGTAGAAATAGATGGGGCGCTCCTGAATGCGGGGATGTAGGAGATCCAATGGTGACACTATAACGTCAAACTCGCCACTTTCGTAGAACGATTGGACATGTACAGCATTAGTAGCATGGAGCTCGGTGAAGGTGAGGCGGATGCCCATCGTCTTGAAGAGCCACTTACCCACGGCGAGCTGTGCCTGCATATCCATATTGTCCACGAGTCCGTAAGACTGGTTGACATAGCCGTTTCCCCCGAAACTGAGGGAGAAAAACGATGAATGCAACGGATCCCAGCCTCGCGCCACGACGACAGGGGGCAACAGCATCATTGCCAATAGCAATGAAAAAGTCAACTTATGTATCGACAAGGATGTATCTTAAAAGAAGTGGGATTACACATGACAACAGAACTCCACATAATAATGAAGACCGTGAGATAAAAAGCAGTTCACCTACTCATTGTGACGTTATTTGCTTGCTAGTTCGCCGAACTCCTTGTAGGAGACCTTCTCCACTTCAGGTTTCAACTGCCTCTTCAGTACATTGTAGGTGTTCTCCACATACAGGCGGTCAATGATTTGACGTGTGTTGTTGGAGTCGGAGGCTATGCTTTGGGCAGTTTTCTCCAGACGTTCGTTTTTGGCCTTTTCGTCCTCTTCCCCCGTAGCATGGTCGTTCTTAACGAGAATATTCTTGATGTAGTCCACAATCTGATTGTGAGTAGGGTTGAGCGGTTGTATCTTGCTGAGTTCGGCATCGATAATCTCGTATTTGATGGAGGGCACATATTTGTCGTTCCACTCGCTGTCGATAACCTCGGCTGTGACATCCTTGGCACCGCGACTGAGTATCCAGCGTTTCAGGAACACCTCTGGTAGAGGTGCATCGAACTGGTTCAGCAGTTCTTTGCGCACATTGTTGACATAGAGAATGCGGCTCTGTTCTTCGTTGCTCTTCTCCAGTTCTTTCTGTAGACGTTTCTTGAAGGCGGTCTCATCCTTAATTTCTTCTCCAGGAAAGACTGTCTTGAATAAATCGTCGTCCACAGGATGGGGAGTGATGCGGCTGATGCCACTGATGGTGAATTCGACATCAGACTTGAATTTCTTGGCGGCAGCTTCGTCGATGTGGAAATGGTTCTGTAGATCGGTGTTGCTGAAAGCCTTGGAAGGAGTGAAAACCACTTTGTCCTCGTTTTTTTTGCCGAGGAACAGGCTCATCTGCTCTTCGTCCTTCATCTCGTTGAGGGCAAAGGAGGTAAAAGCCTGTATGCCACTTTCTTTTTCTGCACCTTTCTTATCCAGCTCCATGGCACGTCCATACACGTAATCACCTTTGTCTATGGTGTCGGGTGTCTCGAATTTGCCATAACGTTTAGCAATTTCCTCAGTCTGCTCCTTCACATCTTTTGCACCCACCTTAATCTGATACATCTTGGTGTCTATCTTCGACCAGTCGATGTCCAGTTTGGGAGCCTCGGCCACGTCGTAGTAGAACACGAAGTCCTTGCCCTTAGCGAAATCAACCACACCAGTTTTTGCATCGTTGCTAAGGGGACCGCCCAAGATGTCCAACTTCTCGTCTTCAATATACTTGTAAAGCGACGTTCCTAGCAGGTTTTCCACTTCCTCACCTACGACGGCTGCCTTGTACATGCGCTCTATCAGAGCCATAGGTGCCATACCTTTGCGAAAGCCTGGAATTGTAGCCTTCTGACGATAGGTCTTGAGTTGTTTCTGCACGCGTTCGGTGTAATCACTTTCAGACACTTCAACTTTGATGACTTGTTCTAATTCGCTTACTTTTTCTCTAGTAATGTTCATC
>CAMURW010000299.1 GCA_947097635.1 uncultured Bacteroidales bacterium | reverse complement strand
TCGCCGTCTATATCGTTGCCCCATATCTCGTAGTCGAAGTCCGAGGAGCCAATCTTGCGGTCGGCGGCCGCCTTAATGTTGTTCCATTCCGCGCGGTTGAATTCCTTCCAGTGCATGAAAGCGAAGCCGCTCTCGCGATAGTACTGTGCGGGGATGTTGTTGGCCAGCATGGCGGCTTCTATCAGCAGGGTGCCGCTGCCGCACATGGGGTCGTAGAAGTTGCTGTCGCACTGCCATCCCGCGAGCTGTATCATTCCTGCCGCCAGCACCTCGTTGATGGGTGCCACGCCCACCGCTTGGCGGTAGCCGCGCTTGTGCAGGCTGTCGCCACTGCTGTTTTGGAGCAGGGTGACGTGCTCGCCACTGATGTGCAGGCTGAACTTGTACTCGGGGTTATCCTTGTCCACACCTGGGCGGCGGCGGAACTTGTCGCGGAAGCGGTCCACGATGGCATCCTTGGTTCTGAGGGCGGCATAGTAGCTGTGCGTGAAGACGTTGCCCGTGGTGGTGCTTTCTATCATGAAAGTGCAGTCCACGTCCATTATCTTCTCCCACTGCATTTGGTACACCTTGCTGTACAACTCGTCGGTGTTCACGGCATCGAATTCCGCAAAGGGTTTCAGTATCGCCAGTGCCGTGCGGCAGGTGTAGTTGACACGGTACAGCACGCGCATGTCGCCCTGGAAAGCCACTGCACGCGTGATGGGCTGTATGTCGGTGGCACCGCAGGCTTCCAATTCCTTTGCCAGCACGTCTTCCAGGCCGTACATCGTCTTGGCAATCATGTTGAAGCGTGTGCCGTCGTTCGTTGCAAGAGGGACGTTCTCTCCTTTTTCTTTTTTTATTATCATGGAAAAGTTCTAAAAGTTCTAAAATATACTTGTTTTTATAGAGCAGAGAATTTGCTCATAAAACGTTCGGCGTTGACGATGCAGCGTTCGTGCGTGGCCGTGCCTATCATGCCTTGTGCATCGCCAGCCTCGATGCGGAACGTAAGCCGGCGTCCGTCCTTGGCCGTCAGCTCGCTACGGCAGGTAATGGTGGCACCCACCGGCGATGCTTTCACATGCTGCACGTCCATCCGCGTGCCCACCGTGGTGTAGCCCTGCGGCAACAGCGATTCAATCGCCGTTATGGCGGTCTTTTCCATCAGTGCCACCAGCGCCGGTGTAGCGTACACTGCCAGCAGGCCCGAACCACACTGGGCCGCCGTGAGCTTGTCTGTTACCGTCTCGGTCTGTGCGCAGCGCAGGCCTATGGTAAGGTTTTCTGTGTTGAGTTCCATTATTATGATGTTTAGCAGTCTTCAGCGTGAAGCCCAGGTTGCCGCGTGCGTTGGCTACGGCAATGTTGATGGCATATCCCACCAGTATCACCAGGCAGTTGGCATAGATATACAGCATGATGACCAGCAAGGTGCCTATGGAGCCATAGAGGATATTGTAGTTGTTGAATACGCGCAGGTACACCTGAAAGCCCCAACTGAGACCGAAGAACAGCAGCGTGGCGATGACGCTGCCGGCACTGAAGAAGTCGAGGCGGCGCTTGCGCGTGGGAGCAATGTAATACACTATGCTGATGACGAGGAGCGTGACGAATGCCAGAAACACCAACCTCACAAAACTGAAGAGAAAACGGCTGCTGGTACTGTCCGCCAGTATGTTCATGCTAATCAGCCACTTCACCAGCAGCTGGTATCCCACCAGCAGTGCCAGCACCACCACCACGAGGAAGTAGAGCAGCAGCACCAGCACCAGCGCGATGGCATAGCGCAGCCACAAGGGGCGCTCGGTGCTTTCGTGATCCATGAAGTTGAAGCTCTGCATCATGCCATACATACCGTTTGCTGCCAGCACAATGCTGGCAGCGAAGCCTATGCTGAGCAGGGTGGCGTGGCGATGACCCATGATGTCGTTGACGGCGTCCGCCATCCTGTCGAAGATGCCAGGTGGCACGAAGTTCTGCATGGATGTCAGCAACTGGTCCTGCACGCCGTCCACGGGGAAATAGGCAATGCTGGAGAAGAGGAATACCATGAGCGGCGGTATGGCAGTGAGCATGGAGTAACTCAGTGCCTTGGCGCTCTGCCACAGGTCACGATCCGTAAAGTTCTTGAGGATGTCCCAGATAGGCATGCCGCCACATCCAGGCAGGACCATGCGCTTCAACGCCGGCACCACCTTCAGCCCCCAAAAACGGCTGGCCTCGGTGAACCACAGCAACAGAAGGCGACCGAAGCTTTTGCTGCTCAGCCACTGCTGCACTCTGTCCCTGCGGGTCTTTGATATATTGCGGTGTGACACCGATGCGAACGATTGTTGTGTGTTTGCCAGTAATTATTATGCGTGGATCGCAAGTGCGGCATTCAGCTTCTCAGCACCGTAAGGCTCAGATCCAGGCTCTTGATATGATGCGTGAGGGCGCCCACGGAGATGAAGTCCACTCCCGTCTCGGCATAGCTGCGCAGCGTGGCATAGGTAATGCCGCCGCTGGCCTCCGTCTCGTAGCGTCCCTGGAT
>CAMURW010000298.1 GCA_947097635.1 uncultured Bacteroidales bacterium | reverse complement strand
GAAGGGATAGGCAGTGATATTGTTCACTATTCCTTGCGTCGCCAGTACTGTGCTGTCGTTTTCTCCGCGCACAAAGCAGAACTCTGCCCAGCTGGCCTCGTCGTCGGGGTAGGTTCTCTTATTGTGGTTGAAGGTGGCATCGCGCGCCACCAGTCTGTAGTACACCGTGGTGTCGTAGCCTTCAAAGGGGATGATGCCCCTGTAGCTGTTGGCGATGCCCGGGATGCTGCTCATGTGGGTGTAGCGTATGGAATCGTCGTGGCCATAGCGATACATCAGGTATATGCTGTCGGCGTGCATGCCCTGCGATACGGGGGTGGTGATGCGCGACTCTATTCTTGCTGCGCGGCTATGGGGATAGTTGTGAAGATCTGGGTAGTTGAGCATATTCACCACGGGGATGGCGAGGCTCTGCACACTGGCTTTCACGTTGATGTTGTCCAGATACCATCCTTTGTCCGACGGGGTGGAGGTCGTCTTGGAATACAGCACAAATCTTATCTGCAGTTTGCGCTGCAGCTGGCTGGCTCCGGTGACAACGGACCACAGTTGAAATCTCTCTTTCTTCCACCAGGTGTTGTCCACGATGCCACCTTGCCACACGCCGTAGGACATGGTGCTGAACGACGAGTTGTCGCCAAAGTCGTTGCAACCACCGCCCCAGGAACGGTCGTAGCCGCCGCTGCCCATCTGTTGCGTCCAGGTGCTCTGGTTCACACGTTTCGTCTCTATGACGGCGACTTGGCTGGGTGCTGCCGTGCTGGTGGGAGACACGTTGCATATGTGCATGAATTCGAGCACGCAATACTGGTAGTTAGGGTTGTCCGACAAGTCTATCGTGTCCAGCTCCACATAGGTGGTGTTGCCCGTATGGGTAATCTTCAGGGCACTGCTGCCAGAAGAGTGGATAGACGATTGGATAGCAGCGGTACCGCCCGTGACGGTGTACCGTGCGGCATCGCTGGATTCGAACCCCAGCTGGTACTTAGTCATCACCTGTGCGCTGGCTCCAAGGCCTAAAAGTGAAAAAATCAGCCCTAATAGTAGAGATTTCTTCTTCATTATTTTATTATTATTTTATTATTATTCAATGCTGTACGGCTTTACTGCGACAATATGGGTTTCAAAAAAGCACACTTTTAAGGATACAAATGTACAAAAAAATATTTATATGCGCCTATATCTTTATGTTTTTTTCGGAAACAGCGTCGTTTTTCTCGGCGGGACAACATAGGTGCAGGCATGGCCTGCCTTAATTATTGTAGATAGACGTTGGAAACGCCGGAACAGTTTCAAGAAAAATGTTAAAAATGCCAAACCTGGCTACTGGTCTTCGCTGCGCTGACGCAGCACCTCGTACATGAACACTGCTGCCGCCACGCTGACGTTGAGGCTCTGCACCTCACCTAGGATGGGCAGCTTGGCACGCTGGTCGCACAGTTTCAGCAGGTCGTTGCTGATGCCGGTATCTTCAGAACCCATCACCAGCAGGGTGGGGTGGCGGAAATCTACATCAAGATAGTTGGTGGCGCCCCTTTCCGTCGCCGCTACTATCTGCAGGCCGCACTGTTTCGAGAAGTTGATAACGGTCTTAAGGTTGGCTTCTCGGCAAATGGGTATCCGCAGCAATGCGCCGCTGCTGGTCTTCACGGCATCTTCGTTCAGTTGGGCACTGCCGTGGTCGGGCACTATGATGGCGTGCGCTCCCACGCATTCAGCCGTGCGGGCTATGGCTCCCATGTTGCGCACGTCGGTGATGTGGTCCAGCAATATCAGGAAAGGTGTCTTGCCTTTTGCCTGCAGCACAGGCAGCAAGTCCATCACTTTATGATACTCCACAGGTGCTATCGTTGCCACGGCACCTTGATGGTTGGCAGTGGTGAGTCTGTTTAATTTCTCCACGGGCACGTACTGCACGGGTACGTTGCACTCCCTCAGCTTGCCCTTGAGTTCCGCCATCAGGTCGCTGTCCAGGCCGCTCTGTATCAGCACGCGGTCTATTTGCTTGCCGGCATCTATGGCCTCCATGACGGGACGCAGCCCATAGACGAGCTGCTGTTTGGAATGTTTCTCGTGAAACATTTGATTTTCAGTGCTGTCTTCAAGATCTCGCCTCTCGTGGTACTGGGTCGCCTTTCTGCCGTCGGTGGCATGCGTGCTGTGCTGTCCATATCGTGGCTTGCGTTTGTCGCGGTGGATGCGGTAATCTTCTTTGTGCGGTTTCTGACTCTCGGGACGAGGATTGGGGTCGTCGTAGTGTTTCTTTTGGATCATTGGGCGGACAATTTAAAATGACATTTGTTTAGGGCGGTACGTCTGTGCGGACGCATTGCGGAGGCAAACTGGAATGTATTGCATACTGTTGTGAGAAATTAATACTAAAAATTGCGCAGAGGAACGCTTCTCGTTGTTTACCTATTGTACGATGTCGCCGTCTTTCATCACAATGCGGCGGTCGGCCATCTGTGCCAACGCTTCGTTGTGGGTGACGATGATAAAAGTTTGATTGTACTGCTTTCTCA
>CAMURW010000297.1 GCA_947097635.1 uncultured Bacteroidales bacterium | reverse complement strand
AAATGGTGAGGTAAGGGTTGCGTGCTCCGTGGGGCGGGGATGGGACGAGGGGGGGTCGGGGATGGGTCGGAAAGTTCAGACGCATGCTCGATGCGAGCTGGGCATGGAGACGTGTCATAGTTTACCGCAATGAGGTGCCCCTCAACGAGTTCACCTCGATGGCATTGTATGAGGCGCAAAATCTTTGTAATGTATGTTTTTTACTGAAAGATGTGCGGAACACATACAACACATACAAAAACAAAGGCGCATCCCTCGTTATTGAAGGATGCGCAGGCGTGCAGGTGTGTCGCAATGAGATAAGTTCTTATCGAGCGATTTCTTATTTTACGTCGATTTCGTCGATGAACTTGCCGCCGGTCTCGAAGTTGAGCAGTTTCACGTCTTTCTCTTTCTTGATGAATAGGAAACCTCCTATTTTGGCGATACGTGCCTGATAGGTGCTCTTGTTGCGTACACTCAGCACGTAGAGCTCCGTTATCTTGAATTTGGGGTAATGGTATCTCACGGTGTCCTTGATGCTCTGAGGATAGTACTTGTGGTCTATATAATAACGAGTCTCTGTGCCTCGGGGCGAGAAACGATAAGCCATCTTGGTGCCGTGCTCGTTGGTGTATGTAGCATCGTAAACCATAGAGTCCACAAGAGTCCATACTGGTTTGATATCGTCATTGTTGGTTAGGCTCTTAAAATTGTTGCTGTAGCGTTGAGGAACGTCGGACTCATTTACTGTTTTCTGTGCAAAAATCATCGTCTGGCAAAGCAGGACAATGGAAAGCAAAGTAAATATCTTTTTCATATACAATACTTTATTAGGATTTACTTGTTAGCAATTTAGTTACAAATATACATTTTTTTTTTGAATTGTACATTAATGTAAAAAAAACGTAAAAAAAGGTTTTATGCTAATGTGCAGCTCCACAGAGCTTGTGGTAGAGGGATAAGTAGTTGTTGGCGGCAGTTTCGTTGTTGAAACGGGCGATATGGCGGCGGGCGGCTTCCACAACGGATTTGCGCCGTTCCGGAGAGGCGAGGAGAGAAGCGAGGGCCTGCGACATGCCTGTCACATCTTGGGGTGCGACATAGAAGTTGGAGGGGCCGCCAGCTTCTTCCAGGCACGAACCTGTGCAGGCTACCACGGGAAGTCCGTGGCCAATGGCTTCCACGATGGGAATACCGAAACCTTCGTAGATGGAAGGGTAAACAAAAACGACGGCGAGTTGATAAATGGCATCGAGGTCTTCGTTTGACACCTGCGATAGCAGATGGATGCGAGAAGTAATGCCCAAAGCGGCGGCTTCCTGTTGAATCTGGCGGATATAAGCTGTAGGATGTCCTACTACCACCAGATGCACATCTTGTGGCAAAGTGGCGAGGGCACGAACAGCCAGCAGGACGTTTTTGCGAGGTTCCACGGTGCCCACGCTGAGAACGTATTGCGCAGGAAGGTGGTGACGCTGCTGCACCTCGGCCAGTCGGTCGGCAGTGCAAGGATGATAGTGGTGCCGGCTGATGCCTTGGTATACTACGTGTACCTGGTCGGGACGCAGGTGGCTGTGGCGAAGAATGTCGCGCCTGGTGCATTCGCTGATGGCTACCACGGCATTGGCTTCCTGCAGCGTGCGACGGTAGCGGCGCAGATATGTGCGGCGGTCGAAAAACGAGTAGTATTCTGGATGGATGAGGAAGATGAGGTCGTGAATTGTCACCACGCCCTTAATGCCGTTGGCTTGTAGTCCCCGAGGCAACTCTCCTGAGAGACCATGGTACAACGTTACTCCATCTTGGCGGAGGTCGCTCACCATAGCGCCCGATCGCCAATAGTCGCCATATAACCTGCAGCGATGGTGAGGTACTGCAAGGGAGTCCTGCAGTTCCTTCGTCAGCTGGTGGAACAAAGCGGGGTGGGAGGGCATGGGAGAATATAGCCTTAGTGTAAGGCCTTTGTCTGGCAGCATCGACAGGTCGTTCAGCAGCGTGCGGCTGAAAGTGCCTAGTCCGCTGCTGTTGCAGAGTGCGCGCTTGGCATCGAATCCAATGATAGGGTAGCTGTGTGTCATGAAGTGTCCTAAACCTGAATTACCTGTCATAACCTTAAAGCTCCTTCATAATCATCTCCTCCATCAGATGTTGCATCACCTGATTGCCGTCGCGTATTACCTGTGAGGCCCAGTGGAGTTTGAGGGTAAGGAGGTCGTCCTGATTCAGCAACCAAGGCAAGGCCGGTGTGCGGCGCATCTTCTCGGTGAGACTGAAGAGGCTGAGGGCACAGCACACGCTGATGTTGAAACTCTCGGTGAAGCCATACATGGGTATTTTCATATAGGCATCGGCATTCTGTATTGCGGCATCGGTGAGGCCCGTAAGCTCGGTGCCGAATACCAGCGCCGTGGGTTGCGTGATGTCCAAGTCTGGCAGCAACGAGTTGTTCTCGTGCGGTGTGGTGGCTACAATGCGGTAGCCTTGGGCGCGTAGCAGGTCGTAGGTCTTAAGAATGTCGTGGTGTAGGTACCAGTCTACCCATT
>CAMURW010000296.1 GCA_947097635.1 uncultured Bacteroidales bacterium | reverse complement strand
CATGGCCCTCCGGGCACAGGCAAGACCACCACCCTCATAGAGGCCATCATCGAAACCCTGCGGCGCGAGACGCAGGTGATGGTATGTGCCCCCAGCAACGCCGCTGTGGACTGGATAGCCACGCTGCTGGTGCGGCGCGGGGTCAGCGTGCTGCGCGTGGGCAATCCTCTGCGCATGAGCGATGAGATGTTGGAATGCAGTTACGAGCGCCGCTATGCCGCACACCCCCTTTACAGCGACCTGTGGGCGGTACGCAAACAGCTGCACGAACTAAGGAACATGGAAACAGGTGGCGACAAGAAAGCCGCCCTGCGCGACAAGCTCACTGCCCGCCGTAACGAGCTGGAGATGCGCATCCAGACCGACTTGTTCGACAACACTCGCGTGGTGGCGTGCACCCTGATCGGCAGTGCCTATCGCATCCTGGAAGGACGGCTGTTCCCCACTTTATTCATCGACGAGGCGGCGCAGGCATTGGAACCCGCCTGCTGGACGGCCATGCTGAAAAGCGACCGCGTCATCCTCAGCGGCGACCATCAGCAGCTGCCCCCTACCATTAAATGTATAGAGGCGGCACGGGGAGGGCTGGAGCATACGCTGATGGAACACGTGGCGTACCGTCTGCCGCAGTGCGTCAGCCTCCTCACCACGCAGTATCGCATGCACAGCGACATCATGGAGTTTTCCTCGCAATGGTTCTACCACGGCCGCCTACAGGCGGCACCAGAGGTGGCAGACCGCCTCGTATCGCCCATTGACATGCCCCTGCTGTTTGTGGACACCAGCCTGCTGGACTTCGGAGAGCAGCAGAACAGCCGCAGCCTTAGCCGCAGCAACGCTGAAGAGGCGCGTTTACTCATCCATACCCTGCACGACTACATCGACCTTATGGGCCTCACGCGCATACAGAACGAGTTGGTGGACTTCGGCATCATCACGCCCTACCGTTCCCAGGTGCGAATGCTACGCCGCCTGCTCAAGATGCAGCACTTCTTCCGCCACCTGCGCAGGCAGATCAGCGTGGGCACCGTGGACGGCTTCCAGGGCCAGGAACGTGACGTCATCATTGTCAGCATGGTGCGCGACAATGCCGACGGTCGGATAGGCTTCCTCCGCGACCTGCGCCGCATGAACGTAGCCATGACCCGTGCCCGCATGAAACTCATCATCGTAGGCAATGCCGAAACGCTCTCCCGACACAAGTTCTATAAAGCCCTCATGGCCTACTTCGAAGAAAAAGGCTGTCTGGTGCAGGCCAGACCCGAATAGAAAGGCTGAAGCGGAAGCCTGCGGCAAAGACAGGGAAACGTCAGAACACCTTGCTTAGGTCTTCGGTAATGGACAGCAGGCGCGGGTTGTCGGGAAAGGCCGTCCGTACGTCGGACGCATTGATACGAATCATGCGGATATTGTTATTCCTTAGCGACAACTGCTCAAAGGGGTAGCGGATAATGGTGGGGGTGTTGAAGCCTACCCCCAGTTCCAGCAGCAGCGCTTTCTTGCCTCCGCAGGCTTCTACAAATCCGAGATAATGTTCTGCTGCTTTATTCCACTCCTCGTCCTGCACAAAACAATTGTCTACACGCACATGCACGGCCATTTCCTCGCCGCAGCGGGGGCAACGAGGGACGAGTGATGTGGGGATGCGACAATCGCGAGTATTGGCAACCATCTCTTTCACAATATCGTTGTTGTAATACAGCGTGTTGTGGCAGGCGTGCGAGCACTGCAGGAAGGCATAGTCGCCCTGCACCTCGAAAAGATGCTGGACGGAGAAACCACTCTTGCGGAACTGGCCATCCACATTGGTGGTGATAACGAAATAGTCTTTGTCCCTCACCTTTTCGAGAAGTCGCAGATACAGCGGCAGTGCATGCGGGCGGAAGCGGATGAGGTCGATATGGAGTGCCCACGCGGCCCAAAATTCTTCACGGCTGTCGAAATTATAAAAACTGCTTGTGTATAGGTCGGTGAAATGGTATCTGTCGATGAAATCCTTGAAAACTGCTTGGAACTCGGCTCCGTCGTAACGCAAACCGGCGGCGGTAGAGAATCCCGCGCCTGCACCTATCACCACCTTGTCGGCCCAAGCGAGCCAATCTTCTGCTTTTTTGAGTTTGTCCATGACCGATAGTTTGTAGATTAACGAGCGTGCTTGTACCGGCGGAAAGGGCAATGCACCCGTCGGGGCTATTTACCAGGTGCCCCCTATGGGGTTGAGCCTAATAGCTGCGTATAAACCCTGTAGTCTTCGTCCTTTAGCACGTCGAATATTACCTGCCGTATATTCCGGACATGCAGGGTGCATGCATTGACGGTTGCTACTGCTATCTCGGCAGCCTTCTGCCTCGGGAAACGAAACTCGCCGGTGGAGATGCAGCAGAGAGCGATGGTCCGAAGCCCGTTTTCTTCCGCCAGACCAAGAGCGTTCTCGTAGCACGATGCCAGTTTCGCGCACTGTTCCCTGGTCGGTGTCCCATGGGTGATGACGGGTCCTACAGTGTGTATTACATATTTCGCCGGCAGGTT
>CAMURW010000295.1 GCA_947097635.1 uncultured Bacteroidales bacterium | reverse complement strand
TCATATTGGCTGCGTATGGAGGGTACTCCGCGTCGCATATCGCTTTCGTCAACCACGTCGTCGTGCAGCAGGGTGCTGTTGTGCAGCAACTCTATGGCCACTGCCAGTTGCTCCTTGCCTTCGAAGTGGGCACCGCTGGCACCGGCACTGAGCATAAGTAGGAGTGGGCGCAACTGTTTGCCATGGTTTTCATAAAGTTGGTCGCCGATATGGCCAATAATCTCTACCTCGCTGGCCAACGCCAGCTGGTAGGTGCTGCGAAATCGCGACAGTGGCTGTTTCACTATTTGTTCGATTTCTTCAAGAATCATGGGAGAGGAAGGTTTGGTAGTATGAAAAGTGGATAGCACTCGTGAGGCTCATGAGGTTTCAATCACTAGTCCTGTAATCGGCTAAGACTTGTCGTGCGTATGTTAGTAGGTCATCCATTGTGTGGTATCTGTCTATTCTTCTTCTTTCTCTTTTTCCATGATGGCCAGTGTCTCCTTGTAGAGTGTGTTCAGTTTTGTGGAGAGATTCTTGGACACTTTAGTTAGGGGCAGACGTAGGTGGTTCTGTAGTAGTCCCAGATACTCCATCAGTGCTTTGATGCCGCCAGGGTTGCCTTCTTCGAAGATGGCATGCATGAGTGGCAGCATCATGAAGTGCAGTGGCAGTGCTTTCTTTATCTTGCCTGCCAGTGCTAGGTGTACCATGTTGCTCATGTGGCGTGGCGTAGAGTTGGCCATAACGCTGATGACACCGCTGGCACCCATGGTCATCATGGGCAGCGTGAGGGCGTCGTCGCCGCTGAGTACGGAGAAGGATTCATTCTTGCAGCGTAGTATCTCCATAACCTGGTTCATGTTGCCGCTCGCCTCTTTTATAGCTACGATGTTGGGACACTCCTCGGCGAGCTGCAATGTCGTTTCTGCTGTCATGTTGCAGCCTGTTCGACCAGGCACGTTGTAGGCAATGACTGGTACGGGCGAGGTGTCGCCGATGCTGCGGAAATGTTGCAACAGGCCTTTCTGTTGCGGTTTGTTGTAGAACGGTGTGACGCTAAGTATGCCGCTAATGCCGTCCATGGAGGTGTGGGAGATATCGTCGAGCACGGCTTGCGTATTGTTGCCACCCATGCCCAGCACCACTGGCACGCGGCCATTGACACCTTCCACGATGTAGTCGCGTAGGGCACTGCGCTCGTTCACGCTCATAGTTGCGGCTTCGCTGGTGGTGCCTAGGGCAACGATATAGTCCACGCCGCCAGCGATGACGTAGTTGATGATGGTGGTGAGGCTATTGAAGTCTATAGCTCCGCTTTTGGTGAACGGCGTCACCATGGCGACGCCAGTGCCGGAGAACATATTGTTCTTTTTGGTCATAATACTATTGATGATTATTTTTTTATCATGGAGAGATATTTTATCACGTCGGTGAAGTAGCTTTGCAGCACTGGCGGCTTGTTGCCGTGTATGAGTAGGTCGAAGATGTTGTCACTATCGTAATCGGTGTCGGCGTTGTCGTTGATGTAAGTAATCTTGAGGTCAGCCTTGCTCTTTGCCGAGATGTATTTACTGAAGAAAGTGGGTTCCTTGGTGGCGTTGATCAGTACGTTGAAATGTTGCGACAGAAATGGTTCCACAACGTCGTTTTTTGGCACGCCGGCGAAGTGGCAGTCGTCTTTTTCGTGGCATATCACCATACGGTAGTGTGTGAAGATGTAGTTGATAGTAGTGGTGGCGGCTTGGAAGCCAATTATATACACTTTTCGGTCGCCAGTTTCCAGTTTTTTTGCGAAGTGGTATATGGTGTCCCAGTCCTCCTTGGTTCCCACCGTGAAGATGAGTCCCATAGAATGAATATCGTCAATATTGGATATGCGTTTCTGACGTTGATGTGTCAGTAGTTGCGCAAGAATACGCCTCTGGCGGAATTTTATGAGAAAGTCGAGCATTCTGTGATGTATTGCGTGGGGATTGTGTCAGGGTAGTTTTGGAGGTTGGGGGGCTTTAGTGAGCATTAGTATCCTTGAGGTTATTGTAACGGTTAGTTGTCCATGGTCAGTGACAGTTGCCGCTCTAGGCAGAAGCTGCGGCGATGATAGGGCGTGATGCCGTAGTGTTCGATGGCGACGTAGTGCTGGCGTGTTGGATAGCCTTTGTTGCGTTCCCATCCGTAGGCGGGATAGCGGGCGGCAATGCGTGCCATGTATTCGTCTCTGTAGGTCTTGGCAAGAATGCTGGCGGCAGCGATGCTTTGATAAGTTGCGTCGCCGTTCACCACGCAACAGTAGGGGATGTTGGTCTCGTTGCGAAAGCGGTTGCCGTCGATGAGCATGATGTCGGGTGTAACAGTAAGGCGCTGCACGGCGATGTTCATGGCGTGTACGGCTGCCCACAGAATGTTTATCTGGTCTATCTCTTCGTTGGAGACCTCTGCAATGGCGTAGTTCTTGGCATCGCGAACAATGACATCGCGTAGCAGTAAACGCTGTGAATGCGACAGTTTCTTGCTGTCGTTGAGCAGCTCGTTGTTGTATCCCAGAGGCAACACGACGGCTGCAGC
>CAMURW010000294.1 GCA_947097635.1 uncultured Bacteroidales bacterium | reverse complement strand
CCTTGTCCCATTCTGCCAGTATGCAGGCCTTGTGTGCCTTGGGCATTGCCACTATGGCACTGGCTTCGCGGGGTATGGCGTTGCGCAGGCTACCGCCTTCCACTTCCGCCAGGCGCACTTGGCAGTCTGCCACCCAGCGCAGATGGCGGAACAGTATCTTGTTTGCGTTGCCGCGCCCCAAGGGGATGTCCATACCGCTATGTCCGCCTTTCAGGCCTCCTATGGTCAGGCGGTAGGCCACGTAATCCTTGGGAGTGGCTTCCAGGGCGTAGGGTATGTCCATGGTGGCATCCACGCCGCCGGCGCAGCCTACGTAAAGTTCACCCTCGGTCTCGCTGTCCAAGTTCAGCAGTATGTCGCCGTCGAACATTCCGGGCTTTATGGCGAAGGCACCCGTCATGCCAGTCTCCTCGTCCACGGTGAAGAGTGCTTCCAGGGGACCGTGCTGCAGCTTGTCGTCGGTAAGGATGGCCATGATGGCGGCGTCGCCTATGCCGTCGTCGGCACCCAGAGTGGTGTCGCAGGCCCACACCCATCCGTCGATGATGCGTGTCTCTATGGGGTCGTTCTCAAAGTCGTGCTTCTTGTCGTTGTTCTTCTGCGGCACCATGTCCATATGGCACTGCAGGATTATGCCTCTGCGGTTTTCCATGCCGGGTGTGGCAGGCTTCTTCATAATGATATTGCCCACTTCGTCCTCGCGGCATTCAATGTTATGCTCCTTGGCAAAGTTTTTCAGCATGGCGCGCACTTTCTCCTCGTGCTTGGAGGGACGTGGCTGTTGTGTCATTAGGTAGAAATTCTCCCATAAGGCTTTGGGCTCCAGGTCTTTTATTGTCATAATAGTATGTTTTTTATGTTCTTTTCAAGGCGACAAAATTACACTTTTTTCTATTTATGGACAAGTTTTTTCTATTATTTTTAGAAAAAAATGTAACTTTGCAAAATCGGAAAAACATATTAATTAATGATAATACTATGATAGCAAAGGAATTACTCGACCCTAAAAGCATCGTAATATGCGGTGCATCGAGCGATATTCACAAACCCGGCGGCAAGGCGTTGCTCAATTTGAGGAATAGCCCTTTCAAGGGTCCCATCTATGCAGTGAACCCTAAAGAGGACGAGGTGCAGGGCATCAAGTGTTACCACACTGTTGAGGAACTGCCTCAGGTGGACTGCGCCATACTGTGCATCGCCGCCAAGTTCTGCCCCTCCACGGTGGATGTGCTGGCCAAAGAAAAAGGCTGCAAGGGTTTCATCATCGTTAGCGCAGGCTTCTCCGAGGAGAACGAGGAAGGCGCCAAGATAGAGAAGCACATTGTGGACACCGTCAACAGCGTAGGCGGCAGCCTCATAGGCCCCAATTGTACGGGGTTCCTTAACACGAACTATAGCGGATGCTTCGACACCCCCATTCCTACTTTGGATCCCCATGGCGTGGATTTCATCACTGGCAGCGGTGCTACAGCTGTGTTCATCAAGGAATACGGTATCAGCAATGGACTTACCTTCAACAGCGTGTGGGCCGTGGGCAACAGCGCGCAGTTGGGCATCGAGGACGTGCTGGAGCATCTGGACGAAACTTTCGACCCCGATAAGTCGAGCCGCGTCATTATGCTCTACATGGAGAAGATTGGCGATCCCCAGCGCCTGCTGAAGCATAGTCGCAGCCTTATCAACAAGGGCTGTCACATTGCCGCCATCAAAAGCGGCGGCAGCGCCGCTGGCAGCCGTGCCGCCAGCAGCCACACAGGTGCCTTGGCCACCAACGATGCCGCCGTGGACGCTTTGTTCCGCAAGGCCGGCATTGTGCGCTGCCAGAATCGCCAGGAACTGACAACGGTGTGCGGCGTGTTCATGTATCCCGAGCTGAAAGGCAAGCGCTGCGCCGTGGTGACCCACGCCGGAGGCCCCGCCGTTATGCTGACGGATGTGCTGAGCAACGGTGGTATGGAGGTCCCCAGCCTGCGCGACCATCCTGCCAGCAAGCCCTTGCTGGAGAAACTGTTTGCTGGCTCCAGCGTAGGCAATCCCATCGACTTCCTCGCCACCGGCACTGCTGAGCAGCTCGGCTACATCTTGGATGCCGTGGAGAACGAATATAACAATATCGACTTCAGCGTTGTAATCTTCGGATCACCTGGTCTGTTCAGCAACCGTGAGGTGTATAAACTTCTCGGCGAGAAGATGAAGACGGCCAAAAAGCCCATCTTCCCCGTGCTGCCCTCTATCATCAACGTGAAGGAAGAGATACAGGAGTTCATCAACGACGGGCATATCAACTTTCCCGAAGAGTGCGTGCTTGGAAACGCCCTCTGCAAGATATACGGCACCCCCAAACCTCAGCCCGTGGACGTGGAGCAGCCCACGATAGACGTGGCACGCATCCGCAAGACCGTGGAACGCTGCCGAAGCGGCTACATGGAGATTGCCGACTACAACGAGCTGCTGGATGCCGCTGGCATCGCCCGCAAGAAGAGCGTGGAGGTGAAGACCAAAGAGGAGGCCGTAGACTTCGCACGAGAGGTGGGATATCCTCTCGTGATGAAGGTGGTG
>CAMURW010000293.1 GCA_947097635.1 uncultured Bacteroidales bacterium | reverse complement strand
GGGATGCCGCTGTGAAATCCCACGCCGATTACATCTGCAACGAGACCCTCTGCAACGAACTTCAGTTGGTGGACTCCATCGCCGATGCTGCCAAGCAGTCCATCGAGATCATCGACGACCAGCCCACCGAAATACTGGTTGTCAAAGCCTGATGTCGCTGCATCCAAGTGCCTTTCGACAACAGGCAAGCAGTCCTATTTGCCTAACAGGCAAATAGGACTGTCTCTTTTTTTCAGTGTCCCAGCGTGGAGGCAACCTTTCTTATTGATTGAGAGTATAGAGGTGTCATTGCTTCTGAGGGATGGGGGGTGTGGCGATGTCTTTGCCAGCTTTCTGCCAGGCCATGATGCCGCCTTGGAGGTCTGCTACCGTGAAGCCTTCGTGGAGCAGCTGCTGGGCGGCGGCATTGCTGCGTTTGCCGCTTCTGCAGTAGACGGCGACAGGACGGGATTTGTCCAGTTTCTGGATTTGGTCTAGGAAGCCTTTGCTGTGGAAGTTGATGTTCCGGGCTCCTATCAGGTGACCTTGGCTGTATTCCTGTGGCGTGCGTACATCGACGAGCTGCACTTCTTTGCTGGTGACTAGGTCGGTGAAAGCCTCCACGGTCAGCAGGTTGATGGCATCGCTCTTCAAGGCCGACAGGATTTTCCCCGGTATTTGTGCGACGGCCTCTTTCTTGTGGCAACTACAGGCCATGAGGCTGGCGGTGGAGATAATAAGCAGCAATGCTTTGCTTAGGAAAGGGAAATGTTCTGGACGATGTCTCTTTGATTGTGTTAAGTCGTTCATTCTCAATAAATATTTCTTTATATTTTCTTATAATTATTGCGTGTTTTCACTTTGCAAAGATACTCATTATTTTATTTGTGAAATGTTTTTTGTTGAGAAGAGCAACAATAAATCCCTAATATTTGCGTTAATAAATAATATTGTTTTATCGGTTATGTTGTTTTCTAAGAAGACCAGATATGCTTTGATGACGTGTGATGTCCTGGGCAAAGGGTATGGAAAGGCATCCTGTGTCGGTAACCAAGATTGCCAATCAGGAAGCCATGCCCAAGCGCTTTCAGGAAACTAGACTAGACGGCCTAGATTCGAGTGACATAGTGAGAAGTGCGAACGGGAAGGGCGGCGACTACAGCCTCGTGCGTGCTCCCCAGGACATCGGCCTTGACGAAATAATAGTTTTATTATTCTATATTTATATTTGAGGTAACAATAAACTTTATGAGAAAAAATATCGCATTGGTGATGGGCGGTTATAGCGGGGAGTACGAGATCTCCATTATGAGTGGAAAACAGGTTTACCTGTCACTCGACAAAGAGAAATACAACGTATATAAGATAGTCGTCGACCGCAGGGGTTGGTACTGGCTGCGCGACGACGAGCAGCATCTGCCCATAGACCGTGGCGACTTCAGCATTGTGGTGGAAGGAGAGAAGGTGCGTTTCGACCTTGCTTTCGTTATCGTGCATGGCAACACTGGCGAGAACGGTGTGCTGGAAGGCTATTCCGACCTGCTGGGCATCCCCTATACTTGCTGCGGTTTTTATACCAGCAGCCTCACTTTCAACAAAGGCTACTGCAACCCCGTGGTGAAGAGTTTCGACATTGTGAAACTGGCCAAGAGCGTGCATCTCTATGGTGCTCAGCCTATTGACGAAGCAACGATATTGCAGAAGGTGTCTCTGCCCGTCTTCGTGAAGCCGGCTGCTGGCGGCAGCAGCGTGGCTACCACCAAGGTGAAGCGGCGCGAAGACCTGATGCCTGCCATCCGCGAAGCCCTTACGGAGGACAGCGAGGTGCTGGTGGAGGAGTTCGTGAAAGGGCGCGAGTTCGACTGCGGCGTGCTGCGGACACGCGATAAGAAGTATGTGTTTCCCATCACCGAGATTATTCCCACCAGCGACCATGAGTTCTTCGACTATGCCGCCAAATACGATGGCTTCAGCAAGGAGGTGACGCCGGCAAGGGTGGAGAAGGCAATAAGCGAGCACATTCAGGAGGTGAGCAGTCAGTTGTACGACCTCTTGGGCTGTAAAGGCGTGGTGAGGTTCGACTATATCTACAACGAGGAGGAAAAAGAACTCTATTTCCTGGAGGTGAACACCATCCCAGGGCAGAGCGCCGAAAGCATCGTACCCAAACAGGCACGTGCCATGGGCATCTCCACGGCCCAGTTGTACGAGATGGTGGTGGAGAACTGTTTATAAGGTTCATATGGGATAAGAAGGTTTTGAGAAACTTTTGTTAAAACATGGTTCGACAGTTTCAAATAATCACTCGATGAGATACGAAGTAGATTTCTTAGTTATAGGCAGCGGTATCGCCGGTCTCAGTTTCGCCCTCAAAGTGGCTCCCTACGGCAAGGTGTGCATCCTTACCAAAGCTGCTGCTGATGAGGGCTCTACGAAATATGCCCAAGGAGGCATCGCCGCCGTAATTTACGACAACGACAGTTTCGACAGCCACATACAGGACACCCTGATTGCTGGCGATGGCATCTGCGACCGCGATGTGGTGGAAATGGTGGTGAGAGAGGCACCAGGGCGCATCCACGACCTGGT
>CAMURW010000292.1 GCA_947097635.1 uncultured Bacteroidales bacterium | reverse complement strand
TTTGAACATGAACAAAAGTGAACTCATTGATGCAATGGCCAAAAACTCTGGTCTCACCAAAGTTGACTCCAAGAAAGCTTACGACGGTTTCGTGAAAGCTATTGCTGGTGCAGTGAAAAAAGGTGACAAAGTTACCCTGATTGGCTTTGGCACTTTCAGCGTTAGCAAAAGAGCCGCTCGTCAGGGCGTGAACCCCTTCACCCACAAAACGATGAAGATTGCTGCCAAGAAGGTTGTGAAGTTCAAACCCAGCAAAAAACTCAAAGCCTAAACGTCCTCTTCAATCGGAACTAAAAAGCTTCTCCTAATAAGGGAAGCTTTTTTATATATTCTAGGTGGCGAAGCGTGACGCTTACCCGTTTCAATAGGTGCTGTTTTCAAAGATGTCCGCTGTCCCAGTTCGCCTCCATACCGATATTCGTCTCCTTGGCCTGTGCAGCATCATTGGGACACACTGATTGGGTGTGGTTCGACTTGGTCATGGCTCACCCTCGGCAAAAACGTTGCTCTGGCTCGATGCTGAGATGCTACGCGAAGAACTTGTCGTCGAAGCCTAGGAGATAGACCTTCTGCGTGGCACGAGTGAAAGCGGTGTAGAGCCAGCGGAGATAGTCTTTCGTCATCATGTCGTCGGTGACGTAGCCTTGGTCCAAGAATACGACAGGCCATTGGCCACCTTGCGTCTTGTGGCAGGTGAGGGCGTAAGCGAACTTCACCTGCAAGGCATTGTAATAAGGGTCGTTCCTCACGGCACGCAGACGGGCAGCACGATTGGGAATGTTGTCGTAATTCTCGCTTACGGCATCGAAGAGACGCTTGCTTTCATTAGCGGTGAGGGAGGGCGACTCGCTGAAGAGGGTGTCCAACAGCAGCTTGCAGTCCACAGCGTCCATGTCGGGATAGTCCACAAAACGCAGCGTAGCATCGATATAGTGGAAACCATATAGATCCTGTTGGTTGCGGGCGCTCAACACTTCAACCATGTCGCCATTGGCAATGAAACTGATATCACTGTCACTGTCCAGCCAGTAGTAGTTGTTCTTCACCACCATCAGGAAGTCGCCAACATTGAGCATCTCCTCATGGTAGAGGACGCGGTTGCGTATTTCCTGGTTGAATAGGTTGGCACGCTTGTTGGAGCGTGTGACGAAGACGACATCTTCCTGCGATCCATTGCCGTATTCCTTGTTGAGGATGTCTTCCAGTTCTCCGTCTGCCACGCGGACTACGTCGCTGCGGCCCTCGATACTGAACAGCGGCAACTGCACCGCGTCGTTGTCGTCCATCTGGGCAATCTGTTGCCTTATGAACGTAGCGTTGTGCAGAATGCCGCTCTCGTGTTCTTGCCGCACCACCTCGGTCATTTCGCTCTGAAACAGCTGCATATCGGCAAGCAAAGTGAGGTAGCCAGCATTGAGAGCACGACTTTCGGACATCCCTACTGGCGGCAATTGCGCGGTGTCGCCTATCAACAGCAGGCGGCAGTGGTCGCCTTCCTGCACAAAGCCTATAAGGTCTTCCAACAGGCTGTGGCGACTTCCGAAATCGCCTTCCACCCCCGTACTTATCATGGAAGCCTCGTCTACGATGAAAAGAGTGTAGGAATATTTGTTCCGTACCCTCATAGAACGTATGCTACCTACAGGGTCGGTGACTGTGACGTAGATTTTCTTGTGAATGGTGAAGGCGGGACGATGGGAGTAGCCGGAAAGTACTTTGGCGGCTCTACCTGTGGGTGCCAGCAGGAGGGTCTCGATTTGCATGGCAGGCGCTGCCTGGATGAGCGCACTGACCAGCGATGTCTTCCCTGTGCCGGCGTAGCCCCTCAGCAGGAATGCGGAATGAGGGTTGGCATCGAAAAGGAAGCGGCATAGCTGAAGGCAGGCTTCCCGCTGCCCCGACGTAGGCTCGTGGGGGAAGAAAGAAAAGATGTATCGTTCTACGTTCTGCAAAGAATCCATGGAATGGCCGTGAAAGGAGAGGAGAGTACAGGTAGGTAAAAAAAAGATTTGCCTGGCTAGAGACAAATCTTTTTATGGCGAGCTTCCCTGAACTACTTATTCTGCTTCGGGTTGATCGCCTGGTTGGGCGTTCTGCTGAGCGGCGGCGTTGGCCTCGGAGGCCGGCATCACGGGGTTGGTTGATGCAGGGACATTATTCTCTACCTGCACATCGGTCTTCAGGGGACTTTCGGCGGAACGGCTGGGGATAGCAGCGGTAGCGGCGATGCTGAACACGATGAGCAGCACCGCCAGCACCCAGGTGGCTTTCTCTACAAAATCGGTCGTCTTGCGGACACCCATAATCTGGTTGGGAGCTGAGAAGTTAGCAGCCAGGCCACCGCCTTTGGAATTCTGCACCAGCACGACGATAGCCAGCAACACACAGACTATCAGGATGAGGACTACTAGAAATACGTACATCTTCTTTTACTTTTTATTATTTTCTAATTCTTTTTTCAGTTTCTCGATTCGAGGTGCAAAAGTACTACTTTTTTCTGGATTTCTCGTTATTAATTTTTGATAAACGGAAATCGCCATATCGAACTTTTTCTGCTTCTCCAATATAAGTGCAAG
>CAMURW010000291.1 GCA_947097635.1 uncultured Bacteroidales bacterium | reverse complement strand
TGTCGCTGACAGGCAGGCTGAAGGGCAACTCCAGGGTGTGGTCGTTGAAAGTGACACGGGAATCGCGCATCGAGAAATGGCGTACACGCAGCCGAGGCTGTCTCTTGACCGACGGTGCTGCCGCATTGACAGCCTCCTTTGCTGCTGTGTTAGCGGCATTGTCGCTGTTGCGAGGTCTCGTGGAGAACAACTGTGCGTAGTTGTTTGTGGCTGCATAGCGGTCGAAATGGGTGCTTACGCCGTCCATCGCCACACTGTCCACGTCGAACAGCAAAGAATCGATGTTGATGCGCCGTACGTTCGCAGTGAGTTTGTCCAATGCCAGCACTTCCGCGTTCTTCGTGTCGCTAAGGCTGATACTCGTAAGTTGTATGTTGCCGCCGATGGTCATATTCAGCAGTTGGCTAAGGTTGCCGACGGCATGCAGTTGTCCGTCCAGTTTGCCTTCCATCGTTCCCACGTTCATAGCATCCGTGAGGTAGGCTTTGATATTGCTCACTGCAAAGTCGGCAACACCCACACTCAAGTTGAAGTCGTTGCTTTGCATATTGTAGTCCAGGTTCATGGCGAGGTTACCGCCGTCGGCCATCTCTAACACCAAGCCTGCATCAGTATTACGTTCGCCACTGAAATACACGCCAGGTACTGTCAGATTCATGTCCTCCAAGTCCCAATGGCTACCGCGCTGCAAGTCTTGGTAGTCCACCTTCCAGTGGCTCAGCCGTATGTTGTAGATACCCAGCGCCCAGTCGCCGGAAGCGGCGTCCTTGGGTTGTGTGGCATCCTGTCTTGCCTTGAAATGCTCTATGATGCTGCTGAAGTTGAAATGGTTGCCGTCCTGCAGCACACGGATGTCCAAGTTGGAGATAGTGGCGTGCTTCAAGTTCAGCTCGTGACGCAGCAGTTTCAGCAGCTCCACCTTGGTGTCGATGGTGTCTATGCTGGTGAATGGCGTGGCACCGTCGTCCTCAAACACGGTGAGATGGATTATCTTGGCACTGCCGCACAGGGTGCGCACCTTCAGTTTGTCCATCTGCACTTTGCGGCCCAAGATTTCTTCCCCGTGCTTATTGATGTACCCTTTTGCTATAGGCGAAACCAGCAGAAGCGCCAACAGCACCGAAACGATTAGCAAAGCGAGAACTGTGACAGTGACTTTCCAGCCTTTTTTCATAATATTCGACGGATGATAAAGATGTATATGCCGTTTTTTCGTGCCGACAGGGATCACGAATTCTTTATTACTCAATGATTTCCAATGCCATGCTTCCTTGTGCACGGGGTTGCAGAAGCATACAAAGATACGATATTTTTCAGAATCTTCATTTTTTTCTTTGCAACTAAGAAAACTTTAGTACCTTTGCATGATGTACGCGATGCCTACATCGTTACATAAGGCATTCATTGTCAACGTTTAGTAATAATTATTCTATCTGCCCCAGAAGCTTTAGACCTGATGGAAAAGAGAATAGGAACTATAACATTGCTCATCGAGGACCGTTCGCAGTCCTTGGAAATCAACCGTATCATTTCGGATTACGCTGCCATAGTGCTGTGTCGTCAGGGCTTGCCCTTTCACGACGCGCGTTCCATTGCTGTCATCTCCCTGATAGTGGAAGGCAGCGTGAATGACATCAATGGCATCTGTGGCAAGCTTGGGCGCCTCCGCGGCGTGCACGCCAAAGCCGTGCTAACCAGTCCACCCAATCCAGCCTAATGCCATAGGCCGCCTAAACCGTCCGGGATGCCAGCCATACCCCTCAGGAAATCCTCATAAAAAACTAACAATAATCATATGCGTCATCAAAATTTTATTGACCGCGACAAGCTGTATGGCTTGCTCGAGAATAACACCCCCACCGAAAATCAGCTCAACGACATACTGAACAAAGCCCGCAAATTGAAAGGCCTGAACCTGAAAGATGTGGCCAAGCTACTGTGCGTGGAGAAAGAAGAGGACATCCAGAAGATACTGGATGCCGCCCATTACTGCAAAGAAGAAATTTATGGCAAACGCCTAGTACTCTTTGCCCCTATCTACACCGGCAATGCCTGCGTGAACAACTGCGTGTACTGCGGCTTCCGCACCGACAACAAGAGCCTCAGGCGCAAAGTCCTCACCATGGACGAGATTGAGGAAGAGACCAAACAACTGCTGCGCATGGGACACAAACGCGCCTTGCTGATATGCGGCGAGAGCCCCAGGAACGACGCCGACTATATGGTGGAAGCCATACGCCGCACCTATGCAGCCCGCGATGAGAAAGGCAGCAGCATACGTCGCATCAACGTGGAGCTGGCACCCATGAGCGTGGACGACTTCGCCAAGCTGCATGCCGAAAAGATAGGCACCTACGTGTGCTTCCAGGAGACCTACGACCCCGTGGAATACGCCAAGTTCCACCCACGCAACACCCCCAAGGGCGACTACCTATATCGCCTCACCTGCATGGACCGCGCACAGGAAGGCGGCATCAACGACGTAGGGCTGGGTGTGCTGTTCGGGCTGGTGGACTACCGCTTCGAGATTCTCGCCCTCATGGAGCATGCGCGCCATCTGGAGGAGGACTACGGCTGCGGCCCA
>CAMURW010000290.1 GCA_947097635.1 uncultured Bacteroidales bacterium | reverse complement strand
GAAAGAGGCGAAACTGATTGTTTCGCCTCTTTCTATTCATGCCCTGGGGGACAGTCGGTATATCACCGATGCCAGTACTTATACACCACGGATTTCTTGCGTAGGTACGGCTCCAGCTTGTCAGAATGTATTTTCAGGTCCAGCGCACCATCGGCATAGCTTCCCACCTGGTAAGGATTATAGTGATAAACGATACCGTCTTTTACAATGTCGAAATTACCATTCATCACCATGCTGTCCGTCATCCAGCCACTTTCGACACCATACCGATGGGAAGTGTCGTTTGCCCGCAACTCTGCAAATGTTTCTTGCAACAATTTGTTTACTGCGGCTACATTGGCCGGGGTAATATCAAATATGTCGCTCTCGTTCTGCACGGTGCCCGTCTCCATGTCAAACACTTTATTCACGGTGGAATAATAGCCGTGTGCCGCACCACTTGCGTATTGGAAGAAGTTCAACTGATAGGTGAGCAGGTTGTCCGACAGTAAAGACATCTCTCCCCTCACCACGAAACTGTTGGGCGAGATGTACGGCATGCCCTGTATTGCCTTAAAGGCTTGTTCTTTCAAACCCTCATGCAATAGGGTCAGCATCGTGTCGGGATGGATGCCCGGACGAAACACCTTGGGCCAGTCATTGGCATCTGTATAGCAATTGCCTTCTGCTACCAATTGCAGCAAGGTATTGTTGATACTGTTTGCCACGTCACCGTCAGAAGATGGCAGGAGCAGGGGTATGGTACTGTTGAAGTAAAGGAGCGGCACCTTCTTCAGGCTGTCGCCGCAAAGACCGGGAGCAAGGGCGACGGCTCCTTCGGGCAGGTCATTGTCGGCACGGAAATAGAATTGTGTATCGCCCTGTGAAACCATTGCATATACGGTGTCGTTCAGAGTGTACGTCTGGAATTCTCGATTTACTTTGTGATGGCAGCTCGTGATGATAACGGCACCGATCAAAAAGGATGCTACAGATATTTTTTTCATGTTTAATTAATTTTTGCTATAGTTTTCTCGTTCATTGCGTTCAATCAGCACGTCGATGTTGCAACAAAAGTTTTTAGTAAAATTGCATGTCTCGCGCCACTTTATATCCATGATCAAGGAGGGAGTGCTTCACCCTCTGCTTGCCTGGCATCGTCTGCGTCCTGTGTCCCGCCGAGGGGGCAAGGACAAGAGAGGTAGTCTCGTAGACAAGACAGAGACGATAAAACAAAGACGGGCAGGAGGGCATCGGACCTCCTGCCCGCGTTGGATCTATTTCTACATTTGCGAAAAAATAGGCAAGTCAGTGTTCACCCTAGTCTGTGAGAGAGATTGTGTTCCAAGCACATACCCTTGCAGACTTGCAGAACACAGCGCTACCGTTTCTTCTCGCGGATACGAGCTTTCTTACCGGTGAGGTTGCGGAGATAGTAGATTCTTGCTCTGCGAACGGCACCGTACTTATTCACGTCGATACCTTCAATGAAGGGCGAAGCGATGGGGAAGATACGTTCCACACCCACGCCGTTGGTGATTTTGCGAACAGTGAAAGTGGCGTTCACACCACTTCCGGTACGCTGCAGCACAACGCCCTGGAAATTTTGTATACGCACTTTGTCGCCTTCCTTAATCTGATAATGGACGGTAACGGTATCGCCAGCCTTAAACGCGGGGAAATCCTTGCGTTCTGCCAGGCCATTCACATAATCTAATAATTCAGTGTTGTTTCCCATGACAAAAAGTTTTTAATGTTTATTACTACAGTTACCTTGCGGTTCATTTCTTCACCGCATTGACAACAGCTGCGAAAGCCTCGGGCTGATTCATGGCAAGGTCCGCGAGGACTTTGCGGTTCAGTTCGATGTTGTTCTTATGTAATTCGCCCATAAACACAGAATAGGATATTCCGTTGATGCGGCAACCGGCGTTGATACGGTTTATCCACAGGCTGCGGAACTCTCTCTTCTTGTTCCTTCTGTCGCGGTAGGCATAAGTCTGACCTTTTTCCCACTTGTTTTTGGCGACGGTCCATACGTTTTTACCTCTCCCCCAATAGCCTTTGGTGCGGTTGAGGATTTTCTTTCTGCGTGCTTTAGAAGCAACAGTGTTGACTGATCTTGGCATAAATTTGCATTTTTTTTCGTTTCAGCGTAAGTTCATTGCTCCACATTATTATGCAATGTCTTCACTTTGGTGCTGTAAACAATGGTTAATAACTCCGTTGATTTGGCACCGCTATAGGGTCTGGGAAGACCGTGGCGGCAACCGAGCCGTTATGCGGCTCAAGGCACTGAAGCGTCCTCATCGGGTCGCCACTAAGACAACTCCCCAAGGACACGTCCCTCGCGGGACACGCTGTCTGCAGTTAAGGTTGTTAACTACGCCAGCAGCATTCTTTTCACGCGCTTCACGTCATCGTGGTCCACCAGTGCAGTGTGGTCCAGGTTACGCTTCTGATCCGTGGCCTTTTTGGTCAGGATGTGGCTGTGATAAGCATGTTTTCTTTTAATTTTGCCGGTGCCAGTGAAAGCAAAACGCTTTCTGGCAGCGGCCTTGGTCTTCATTTTAGGCATTACTGTTACTATTAAATAAGTTACTAATATGTTGTAGACATAGATCTCTTTTT
>CAMURW010000289.1 GCA_947097635.1 uncultured Bacteroidales bacterium | reverse complement strand
GATAAACAGGGTATTCATTGACAGTTTATAGATATTATCTATATGACTATTGTCATTATCTGTTGTGCGGAATGAAAAAGGGAACTATCTTTGCACCAGAGATCAAAAACGAATCAATAAACAATAGAAAGGAATTAAAGCAATGAAGACATTAGATGTTTTAGGATTAGATGAGAAGAGGAACGGCGGGGGCATCGCTGGGAACGGCGATGGTGATGTTGTTCACTCTGGTATAGTCCACGTTGGTGTGCAGACGTTTTGCTTCCTAATGTGCCCTGCACCATGCCTAGCAGCGGCCTTCGTGCGAGCGTGCTGTCGCTAGTCCAAATAGAAGAGGGCTGAGGCGGGCAGAGGCAGTGCCGTCTGTTGCCTCAAGTGGAGAATGGTGTCTTTGGAAGAAACAGTATCCTGGCCGTAGGATGCGATGGCGTTTTTTGCGTTTTTTTTGTGGGGACGTGTGCCTGCGCTTAACATGTTATCAACTTGTGCGCCCAGTTGGATGCTGGAAAGCAGCAGTGCAAACAGTAGGATGATGGTACGTGGTATCTTCATTCTAATTGTAGGGTCGTTATTTCTGTTTGCTGTATTGCCGTTTCAACTCGTCTAGATGCTTCTTGGTGTTGGTCCATGTCTTGAGGCGTCCGTCCAGTATGGCACGTATGAACATGAAAGGTTTCTGCACTCGTCGGCTTGCCGCGCGTCCTCTGGCAATCTGCTTAGCGAAAGCATCGGAGTTGTGGCGCTTGAGATACATGATGTAGTAGAACAGGGCACACACAATAAAGAATCCCGCCAGCAGGGTGATGACGAAATGCCATGTAATGCTAATGCCCATACGTTGCGCCGCATAGCACAGCCCTGCCCACATTGCCAGGATGATGATGACCAGTGCCATCTCTATCATCATGACCATGACGTGGGGGTAATGCAAGTCCACAAGGGCGTGGTGCAGATGCGTCTTGTCTGGCAAAAAAGGAGAACGATGGTGCCTGATGCGGTTGACCATTACACGTATGGTATCGTAGATGGGTACGGCATAGATGGCCATCAGCATACTCACGCGATAGTCGTCCCATACAAAGGCACGAGGCTCCTGCATCACACGGCACACCACAAAGTAAGCGAGTATGCCCAGTATCATGGAGCCGCTGTCGCCGATGTACATCTTGTACTTGCTGCTGAAAAGGTTGCAGCAGAAGAACGGCAGCAGTGCCCCCATGACGATGCCTGCCATCGCGGCATACAGTATGTCGCCGTGCATCAAGAAGTAGTATGCCATCTGCAGGCTGCATAATATGCCGAAGCCGCTGGCCAGCCCATCCACGCCGTCCATCAGGTTCAGGGCATTCATCAGCCCCACGCCGATTATAATGCTGGCAAGGAGGCTCAGTGCCATGGGCAGGTGTACCACACTAAACACGTCGGACAGCGATACTACTCCATATCCGCAGTACCATAGCATCGCGATGAGGCATATCTGTATGATAAACCTAATCTGGTACGATAACTTAAGCACATCGTCGAAAAAACCAGTGAAGAATATGATTGTTACACCTAGAACAGGCACCAGCAGCGTGCTCTGTCCATCCAGCAGCAGCATGGAGAATAGCATGGTTGTAATGATGCTGAGATACACACAGAGACCGCCCACCACAGGATAAGGTCTTTTCCCTGGGGTTTTGACGTTGTCCGCTTCCACCAATTTCTTACGATACGCCATCAGCACCACGGGTGCGATGAGACTTGCCGCGGCGCTACATGCCATAATAGCGCAAATCACTATGATAAGAATAGCATTCATGGATGTCGTAATATACTGAAATACAATATTATTTCGTAATATTTATAAGGTGTTAAATCATGCCTTTCGTAACAGGAATTAAAAATGCAAAAATACGCTTTTTTTTGATATTGGCAACGAAAAGTTGATATAACGGCGAACTAAAGAAGACACCTCGAAATCAGTCGAGGTGCCCTCTGAATAAAATGTAGAATGAATGTAATTAGACGTTTCTCAACATCTAATTCTTATCTCGGATTACAGAAAGGATTTCTTCAGTCTTCCTTGCTGATGAAGGGATAGTCATAGTCGTAGGCGGAATCGAAGGTCTCCTTCACAGCCTGCGGGCTTACCCAGCGTATCAGGTTCAGGTAGCTGCCGGCTTTATCGTTGGTGCCGCTGGCACGTGCGCCGCCGAAAGGCTGCTGTCCTACAACGGCACCAGTGGGCTTGTCGTTGAAGTAGATGTTGCCGGCGCTGTATTGCAGTATCCCGTAGGCTGTCTCCAGGGCTTCACGGTCGTTAGCGAAGATGGCACCAGTGAGGGCGTAGGGCGACGTGGTGTCGCACAGCCTCAGTGTGGCCTCATAGTCTTTGTCTTCGTACACGTAGACGGTGATGATGGGACCGAAAATTTCCTCACACATACTCTTGTAATCGGGCTTCTTAACCAGGATTACCGTCGGCTGTATGAACCAGCCTTCGCTCTTGTTGCCAGTGCCGCCGAACACTATCTCTGCATCTGTGCTCTTCTTGGCGTGGTCCAAATACTTCATGCAGTTGTCAAAGCTGGCTTCGTCAATCACGGCGTTCACGAAGGCACTAAAGTCACGCACGTCGCC
>CAMURW010000288.1 GCA_947097635.1 uncultured Bacteroidales bacterium | reverse complement strand
CAACAACGGAAACAATAAGCCTTCCCAAGTTCACATCAAAAAAAACATCTTTTGCAGAAGAGAATAAGTGTCTGGCTAATTATGTTTGCCATATTTCATCCTTTCATCAAACGCCATTACCTGCACCGTCTCCAATATGAATCGGGTACGGGTTCGGTTTTGCGTTTTCTATTTCTCTGTCGAAATTTGCCACCACAATATGTGATGCCTCGAATTTAAGCCTGTATCTTTGCGCTGACTTGATAACATTTGCAAGAGTGATCATTTTCAACTACTTGACAATATCGCGACACCAGCCATCTAATTGTTAACTGTTTTCTACCGAACCATTGCAACTATACAAAACCGTGTGAAAAAACCGTTCAGGCCTCCTCTATCTTCGTAGAGAAAGAACGCAACGAGGAGACGGGATAGCCGAATCCTGTTTCCCTCCCTCCATCTCTGTTTTTTTTAACATTTCGCCGTGCAATATTTGCGGGCATCACGAGTTATAATAATAACATTATTCATTCCAAACTACTATGAACTCGCAAGGCCAATATATGAAACAGTCGCAGAAAGCCACTCCTCTGCAACTGATGACGCACAAGCTGCTGCAGATGCCAGTCACCGAGCTGGACCAGGCCATCAAGGAGGAACTGGAACGCAACCCACTACTGGAAGAAAGAACACCGGACGAAGAAGCAGAAGACAGCTATGACGACGCAGCCGAAGAGACCTATGCCGACGACAACGATGACGGCATAGAGCGAGAAGTGGACCTGGATGAAGCATTCGCCAGCGACGATGACTACGACTACAGGATGCGGCAAGAATACGACCCCAACGAAAAGGACATACAAAACAACATCATGGGCGAGACGTCGTTTCTGGAACAGCTGCAAGAGCAGCTGAATATGCGCGACCTCACGGAAAGTCAGCACACCATCGCCTCCGAAATCATTGGCAGCATTGATGAAGCGGGATACCTGGCACGCGACCTCACACTGATACAGAACGACCTGGCACTGCGCAGCAACACAGAAGCCACGGACAAGGAAATGCAGGAAGCACTGGCTACGGTGCAGAGCCTAGAACCCGCAGGAATAGGAGCACGCTCATTACAAGAATGCCTGTCACTACAGCTCCACCGCAAGAAGGAATCCAGTCTGCCCCGAAAAGTGGCTATAGAAATTGTGGACCACTACTTCAAAGACTTCACGCAGCATCGCTACGACCACATCGCAGAACGGCTGGGAGTGGACACCGAAACTATGGACGAAGCGGTGGCATACATCCGCACACTAAACCCCAAGCCCGGCAACACAATGACGGACAGCAACACTGCGGTGCCCTCCGTAACGCCAGACTTCATAGTAACACGCAACGGAGGCACGCTCTCCTTCACCATGCCACATGCCAGCAACACAAACCTTCATGTCAGCAACTACTACAGCGACATGCTCAAGGAAATGACCGCTATTGCCAAGCCTTCGACAGAAGACCGCGAGACAATACTGTTCCTACGCAGCAAGGCAGACAACGCCAACACTTTCATCACGGCTCTAGGACACCGGCAGAACAGTATGTCGGCAACAATGGAAGTCATCCTGAAGAAACAATACGACTTCTTCATGACCGGAGACCGCCAGCAGCTGCGCCCCATGCGCCTCAAGGACATCGCAGCAGTGACGGGGCTGGACATCTCTACCACCTCGCGAGTGGTGATGCACAAATTCGTGCAGACGGAGTTCGGCACCTTCCCACTAAAAAGCACCTTCAGCAGTGCCTTCTACGATGAAGACAGCGAAGAGGTGGTGTCCAGCGAAGCCATTCGCGACACCCTGTCGGCAATACTGGAAAACGAGGACAAACACAACCCGCTGACCGACGAGCAACTGGTGGCAGCACTCAAGGAGAAGGGCTTCGGCATAGCACGTCGCACTGTAGCCAAATATCGCGACATGATAGGCGCACCAAACGCCAAGGAGAGAAGAAAGTAGGAACGGCAACGAATACCACTATCCGCACAACAATGAACAACACGAAACCCGCCACCCTCCACACTGCCAGAAAAGGCGAACAGAGACTACGCCGACTGGTACATATGAAAAAAACAGCCGATGTGCTGCTCAACCCCATCGTCATCTACACCGCCGTCACTGCCATGATAGCACCCACTTTCCTGGACCTCCAGGTGATATTGCTGGGACTCGTCTTCCCTGCGGTGACAGGGATGATAATGCAGCGCACCAAGAAGATACAGACCTACTGGGATGCCACTACGGCGCGCGACCGAAGCATCATCATCCTCATCAATTTGGTGTTCTATATCACGCTGATGACCATCTTCATCGCCACAAGGGTGGCGGGAGTGATAAGAGTGCTGGTACTCGTTGCCAACATTATCATGTTCCTCTCCCTGGTACTCGTCTACATCCCCAGATGGTCGATAAGCGGGCATTTCGCTTCGCTGGCTGCCGTCATCACATACATTTGCATACTGGGCAACGCACTGAACCTCGACCTCACCTCCGTTGCCATCATTTTCATCCTGCTGTTCGGCATCAAATCATACTTGTGGCTAGAAACGAAGCAGTCATCGGGTCGCGAGATCGCATCCAGCGCACTGCTGGGGCACGTGGTCTCGATGCTATGCTTCTACCTCA
>CAMURW010000287.1 GCA_947097635.1 uncultured Bacteroidales bacterium | reverse complement strand
TGCTTCTGCTATAATGATGTTCATCCGTGTCGCAGTGAAGTTCCTCTACGACCACTCATTTTGCAGCGACAACGCCGCCAATGCGCTCATCTACGGCACCATGCAAGGAGGCGTAGGCCTGGCCAAGGGTATCCAGAACGAGAAACCTGCACGTTTCACCGTGAAAGGTTTCATCACCCATGATCCTTTGCTGAAGGATGCCCATCTGCTGGGGCAGTCCGTATATTTCGACAAAGAGGACATCGCACGCGCTATCAAGAAGTTCGACATCAAGGCCGTGCTAATCTCTCCTGTACGCAACGAGGATTTCCGTCACAACATCGCTCTTCAGGATCTCGTTATCGGCCTTGGATGTAAGATTTTTATGGCTTCCAATGTGGGCGAATGGGATCCCAATTCGCAGGAGCAGCCGCAGTTGCATGAAGTGAACATCGAAGACCTCCTCCCCCGCGAACAAATACAGGTGGACATGGATTCCATTGGTGCCTTGTTGAGGGGTAAGAGCATCCTTATTACTGGTTCCGCAGGCTCCATAGGCAGCGAGATGGTGCGGCAGATTGCCAAATATCATCCTGCCAGGTTGCTCCTCATCGACCAGGCCGAGACCCCTCAGCACGACGTACAAGTGGACATGGCACGCGACTTTCCTGACGTGGAGGCTCATGTGGTGGTGACCTCCATCAGCCACCATACCCGCATGGAGAAGATGTTCCGCGAGTTCAGACCCGACTATGTATTTCATGCCGCAGCCTACAAACACGTCCCCATGATGGAGGAAAACCCGCAGGAAGCCGTGCTGAACAATGTCTATGGCACCAAGGTCATCGCCGACCTCAGCGTGAAATATGGTGTCAAGAAGTTCGTCATGATCTCTACAGACAAAGCTGTCAACCCCACCAACGTGATGGGCTGCAGCAAACGTATCTGTGAGATATACTGTCAGAGCCTCAACAAAGCAGTGCTAGAAAACAATATCCCCGAAACCTTGCGCTCCCCTTCGGGCGACGCGAAACCTGTCACTCAGTTCGTCACTACGCGTTTCGGCAATGTGCTTGGCTCCAACGGCAGCGTAATACCCCTCTTCGAGAAACAAATCAAGGCGGGAGGTCCTGTCACCGTCACCGATCCCAAGATAGTCCGTTTTTTCATGCTTATTGCCGAGGCTTGTAAGCTTGTGCTGGAAGCTGGCACCAAGGGCAAAGGAGGCGAGATATTCGTATTCGACATGGGCGAACCCGTCAAGATAGCTGACCTGGCACAGCGCATGATAAACCTCTCGGGCGCCAAAAACGTGATAATAGAATACACAGGCCTCCGCGAAGGCGAGAAGCTTTACGAGGAGGTGCTTTCCAACACCGAAAACACCATTCCCAGTTTCCACGAGAAGATTCGTATAGCCAAAGTCCGCGAATACGACTACAAGGTGGCTTGTAGGCAAATCAACGAACTCTGCGAGATTGCCAAGACTTACGACCCTATGGCCACAGTGAAGAAGATGAAGGCAATAGTCACCGAGTATGTCAGCAACAATTCCATCTATGAGATCTTGGACAAACACTAGCCCTCTGCATCACAAAGTCATGACAGACCGCGGCACGCTCCTGCATCTGCCCCGCACCCCCAAGAAGTGACGGGGCATTTTCGTTCAAAGGGGCGAAGATGTCAGTTTTTGCTGCACCGACGGCAGGGACAAGTTCGGAATCCTTGCCTCCTCGAGAGAGCCGCGACAGGGATGTCCCTCTCATAAAAGTGTTTCGATTAGTGCAATATTGCAGGGAGTTCTGCGTTAGACATAATGAATGCGACATGACAAATAATTCTATATACCAATGAAAGAGATTTTTTTCACCCAAAACGTGCCGCAGGCATTGCTGCTGTTTGCCCTCACCATATTGATTGGGCTGTGGCTAGGAAGGATAAAGATAAAAGGCGTATCGCTGGGTGTGACGTGGATATTATTTGTGGGCATCCTGCTGAGCCACTTTCATCTAGTGCCGAACGCTACGATATTGGGCTTCGTAAAGGACTTCGGTCTCATCCTGTTCGTCTACGCTATGGGGCTACAGGTGGGCGGCAACTTCTTCTCGTCGTTGCGGCATGGTGGCCTGGCGCTGAATCTGCTGGCTGTAGGCATCATCGTGCTGGGGTGCATCACCACCTGGGTCATCAGCACTGCCAGCGGCGAGAGTCTGATTGATATGGTTGGCGTGATGTGTGGCGCTGTAACGAATACTCCCTCGCTGGGTGCGGCGCAGCAGACGCTGACGGACATGGGCATGAGTCACAATCTGGCATCGGGATATGCCGTGGCATACCCTCTGGCAGTGATAGGCATCATTTTCGCTCCCATGCTGGTAGCGTGGATTTGCCGCATCAATATTAAGGAAGAAGAGAAGCAGTATGGCGGCATGAACAACGTGGAGAAGACAGTGAAATATTCCGTAATAGTGGAGAAGGGAAAAGCCGATGGCCTGTCGGTGACAGAGATACAGAAGATTATCGGCATACCCATCATCATCTCGCGCCTGAAGCGACCCAACGGCGAGATAGAGAACGCAATGACCAGCACCATCATTCACCGGGGCGACATTTTGCGTACTATCTGCCTGCGCGAAGACCAGGCGAAGGTGACCGACTTTTTTGGCAAC
>CAMURW010000286.1 GCA_947097635.1 uncultured Bacteroidales bacterium | reverse complement strand
TTAAAGGGCTGAAAATAGCCCCTGCAAAGCCCACGTGTGCAGCCACATAGCCCAAACAAAGACCTGTGATGCTATCATAGCCCATGCTGATAGCCAAGGGAATGAAGATGACGACGAAAGCTATCGTTTCCTCGCTCATGCCGAAGATGGCACCGAAGAGGCTGAACATTATCATAATCAGTGTCATAATAATGTTTTCCACTCCTATCCATCGGAAGAAGCGGAAACGGTTGAGGCATCGTATTCTACGCAGGAATGCCATAACTCCGACATCGATGGCGTGGCTGTGGTTGAGGATGAAGAAAGCACCACCCACCATGAGGATGAAGACGATGATGTCTGCTTTGTCCACGAAACCGTTGAAGAAAGAGGTGAAGACCTGCCATGTCTGTGGCGACTGTTCCACATAGTGAAACGAGTTTCCGTCCACCACTTCACGCGTGGAGATACCGCCATCAGCGTTCTCTATGGCGACAGTCTCGCGTGAGTATTCGCCGCCGGGAATGAACCATGTGCTCACTGCCGCCAGCAAAATAAGAAAGAATACGATGGTAAAAGTATTTGGTATTCGTTTCATGACGGTGGTCTGTGCTATAATGGTGCGCTGTTAACTGTTGGGAAATGCAAGATTTGAGTTGCGATAGTGTTTGTCCAGAGAGACGTCGTCGCCGAACCAGTCGGGCTTGTGGAAAGCGACAGAGGCTTCCAAGGAAGGAAACTCCACTTCCACCATCATCAGACCTTCGTGCTGAGCGTGGAAGATGTCCAGTTCGGCCGTCATGCCATCGGGCAGTGGGATGTAGTATCGCGTCTTGCACACCACATCTCCAACTCTTTCGTCGCGCAGTGCCAAATACTTGTCGGCAGGAATGGGAAACTCTATCTCCACGCTGCTGATGGCATCGACTGCGTTGCTGCGCTGGCGTTTGAAGGTGAGTAGATAAACATCTCCCGCCTTGCGGATGCGCATGGTGGGAGATGTGGTAAGATAGCATTGCTCTATCTCTACATGACGAAGTTCATGCAAGTTGCCTGGCAACGTTTGTACAAGGTATTTTCGTTCTACCTCCATAAGAATATTATAGTCTGCCCAGGTATTCCGTGACGTTCTTTTCTATGCGTCCTTCCACGTCGTGGCAGTCTTCGGCCTTCTGAAACTGCTCGCCAGTGATATGCTCGTACAGTTCTATGTAGCGGTCTGCGATACTATTGACAATCTCGTCCGTCATGTCGGGTATTTGCTGACCTTTCTGTCCTTGGAAGTCATTGGCCATCAGCCATTCGCGCACGAACTCCTTGGAGAGCTGGCGCTGGCGTTCGCCTTTCGCCTGACGTTCCTCGTAGCCGTCGGCATAGAAATAGCGGCTGCTGTCTGGTGTGTGGATCTCATCGATGAGATAAATCTTGCCGTCGCGTTTGCCGAACTCATATTTCGTATCCACCAGTATGAGTCCCTTCTCGGTAGCAATGTCAGTACCGCGCTGGAAGAGTTGTAGAGCGTATTTCTCCAGCAGGTCGTAGTCCTCCTTGCCGACGAGCCCCTGCTTGATAATCTCTTCACGCGAGATGTTCTGGTCGTGTCCTTCATCAGCTTTTGTAGTGGGGGTGACAATGGGTGTCGAGAATTTCTGGTTCTCTATCATGCCGTCTGGCAGTTGCACACCGCAGAGCGTACGTGCACCAGCCTTGTATTCGCGCCAGGCACTGCCGGCGAGGTAGCCGCGCACTATCATCTCCACTCGGAAGCCCTCGCACTTTAGCCCCACCGTAACCATAGGATCGGGCGTGGCCAGTTTCCAGTTGGGAACGATGTCTCGGGTGGCATCCAGGAACTTGGCGGCAATCTGGTTAAGTACTTGGCCTTTGTAGGGTATGCCCTTGGGCAGCACTACGTCGAAGGCCGAGATACGGTCTGTGACGACCATAGCCATGTATTTGTCATCGATGTTATACACGTCGCGCACCTTACCTACATAGAGGCCTTTCTGCTTTGGAAAGTGGAAATTTGTTTTAACAACAGCTTTCATTGGGATGGTATTATTTTATTAAAATGTTTAACACAATGTATTATTCAGCTTCAGCTTCCAGTTTGGCGGCGAAGAAGGTGAAGTTCACCTTGCCGTAGCGGCGATGTTGCCAGAAGTGAGGATGGCTGGCGAAATCGTATTCCTTTGGATGTTCCAGGATAAGGATGCCGTCTTCGGTAAGTAGCTCTTTCTCGAAGACGAGGTCTGGCAGCTCGTTCAAACGTTCGAGGGCGTATGGAGGGTCGGCGAAGACGATGTCGAACTTCTTGTAGGCGCGTTTCAGCAAGTCGAAAGTGTCTGCTCTTACCACGTGGATGTTCAGCACATGATATTGCGCTGCCGCTTTCTTTATCCAGTCGGTGCTGGCGGCATTAATATCCACTGCGGTCACTTCCTTCACGCCGCGTGACACGAACTCCAGGCTCACGGCTCCTGTGCCAGCAAAAAGATCCAGCGCATTGCACTCTTCGTAGTCAACATAGTTGTTCAGTATGTTGAACAGGCTTTCGCGTGCCATGTCCGTAGTGGGACGCACGAGAAGGTTGTCGGGGGGTGAGAGGCGTCGTCCTTTCAGCTTGCCAGCAATGATGCGCACAGCGGGGGATGGGGGTATAGGGTGATAATCA
>CAMURW010000285.1 GCA_947097635.1 uncultured Bacteroidales bacterium | reverse complement strand
AAAGGGGCCAGAAACTCGAAGAAGAAGATATATGGCATTGTCACCGCGCTCACCACGCCGTATTTGCAGTTGAACACCATATCCCAGTGGCGCGAGAACGTCTGTATCAGCCCGCGTCCCCAACGGCTGCGCTGACGATAAAGAATTTTCAGGTTGTGCGGAGCCTCCGTCCAACAGCAGGTGACGGGTATCTGTACCACCCGGTACGGTATTTTCGCGGTGACACAGTACATCTCTGCATCCAGCAGCATCTCCATGTCCTCGGCGAACGAATCGCTGCGATAGCCGCCTGCGGCTATCATCACGTCCTTCTTGAACAGACCGTAGCCGCCAGACACGTTAGGCATGCCCTTCACGGCGCTCCAGGCCATCTTGCCCACGAAGAAGCTGCGCATATACTCCATCGTCTGAAACAAGGGTACCAGCCGCCAGGGGGCACGGCGGTTTTGTAGTTCGCCGGAGCGCACCTTGCAGCCGTTGCTCATGGTCATGGCTCCCGACACGGCTATCACGTCGCGTTCCCGCAATACGGGCAGGATGCATTGGAAGATGGCATCCCGCGACAGGATGCAGTCCACGTCGGTGTTGATGAAATAGGAGTATCTGGCCACATTAAGGCCGGCATTCTCGGCATCGGCCTTAGTGCCGCCGTTCTCCTTGTCCACAACATACAGGTGTGCATACTCTGGCAGCACGGAGTTGTATACGGCACGGAAAGGCTGCGTGTGCAACTTCTCCACGTAGTCGTAGGGTATCTGCACCATTTTGAACTCGTTTATCAGCTTCGACAGCGTCTCGTCCTTCGAGCCGTCGTTCACTATGACCACCTCGAAGAGGGGATAGTCCTGGTTCAGCAGGCTCTTCACGTTATCCACGATGGTCTTCGCCTCGTTGAAGGCCGGTGCCACAATGGAGACCCCCGGCAGGTAAGGACTCTCGAAGAGAATCTCTTTCTTGTAGACATCGTCGTTGGTGCCGTTGCGGCCCAGTATCTTGATGCCGGCCAGTACTATCATCGTAAAATACGACAGCAGGATACCTCCCGTGTAGAAAATGACGAGATATCCGAAGAAATCAAATATGAATTGACGGAACATTGGCTTGCTCGTGTGTGATGATGTGCTCGAACAGCAGCCTGTCCTCGTCGGAGGTTACTGCCTCGCGCAGCTGCTTGAAATAGCGCCTCGAGCTTTCGTTATACAATAGCATGGCGTGCAGCAACTCGCGTTTCAGCTTGCGCGATGTGGCCTGCATGAATGCGTCGCGAAGAAACTCGGCCTGCTTGCCGCTGCCGCATGCCACTATTGCTTCCACTATGGCCACTTTCAGCTCCACTCCCTCGTCGACATAGTTCTTCAGCAGTTGGGGTTCTGCCTTTGCGTATCGGTGATGTTTTATGCTGAGGTAAATGGCCCTGCGGTTCTCCGAGGCATCGTCGTGTATGGCGCTGGACACCAGATACTCCATGTTTTCGTCGTCCACCCAGAAGCCTGCTTCCTCTATCAGCTGCCGCTTCAGCAGGCTGTCCGGCGTGTTGGAGATGAAGGCTCGGAAAGGAGGTGCGTTGCGTCCCCTTCTCACGTTGACGGCCACGGTGTTGTGCAGGGCAATTATATCCCAATAGGAATAATTACTGTCTAAATAGCCGTTGTCCAGCACGGAATAGGCATCCTCGGTGTCGAGAGTCATGTAGTATTGGCGTGCCGCCTTTCTCAGGCGGAGGTTGCTGCTGTTCAGCAGCCGGGTGATAATGCTTACCGGCATGTCCACGCCCAGTTGACGCAGGTACTGGATGGTCACGAACTGTTTGGACGAGGTGGTATTGCGCAGTACCTCCTCGCAGTATTTCCTCAGTCCCGCAACGAAAAACAGGTTCTGGAGGTTTTCGTGGTTCATCGTATCCTGTGCAGCCTCATTCTTGGCTTTGCAGTGTATGTCCTGCAGCAGTCTCAGACACAATGAGGAGTGTGTGGAGGTGGGGTGGGGGGGGGGTAACTCATTATCCTCCAGGCATTCACCACAATCGTCCAACATTTTCTGTATCTTGTCGGGGGAATAGGTGTTCTCTGCGAACAGCAGCGCGCGAAGCGTTTCACGGTAGTTACGGTCCAACTCCACATACCGCTTATTCTTCCTGCGCTGGCCCCAGATGAAGAGAAGCATGGCTATTGTCGTTACAATCCACACTGCTGAAACCACGAGGATGAAGTGGTACGTCACCTGCACCATGGTGGGTTCGCCGACAAAGCGGTGCCGCAGCATGTATGCATCGAAGCGCACGGCATCGATACCGTGATAGTCGCGGTCGAGGGTGCCGGGCATCACATAGCCCGCCGCATCGTCGGCTTCGGGATCGGGGAACAGGCGCCGTGCCAGTCGGATTGCCACGACGACGACGACGACGGCAAGGACTCCCCTCCTCACCCACCAACCTACAGTACGTACTCTTCTGCTTTTCAAAACAATGCTTATTTCTTTTGCACTTTCGCATGACGGCCTCGTTTGTCCTTTGCACACGACGTGCCGCAATGGTATTGGCATATCGTGTACAGGCCGCCGTGCTTCTCTCTCAGTTATTTGCACCTTGTCACCTGCTTCCGCAAATGACAGATGCTATTTCGCGAAGTTCTTCTTGCCCTGTTCTAGGAAGTCGATGAACTTCTGCA
>CAMURW010000284.1 GCA_947097635.1 uncultured Bacteroidales bacterium | reverse complement strand
CGGTTTGCGCCTGCGTATAGTTGTTGCCCGGGCGGTCGCGCCGTATCATGCCAGTCGTCTCGTCGTAGCCTATGGAGAGAAAAGCGCCTAGCACGCAGCTGTATAGGGCGAAAGGCGTACGCGAAGGCTTGGAGGCAAAGAAAGCGTAGCACCACGGCAGTTGCCAGAGGAGCAACAACGCCACCGTGAGGTATAGGAATAGTTGACTAAAACGTTTCATCTCTTTGTTATGCTTTAATGATTGAATGGGGTGAGGTCAGTCTTGCCTGCCCGCCTTGAAGCGCAGGACGGAAATCCACGAGAGGCTGACGCACAGCAGGCTGTAGACGACAAGCCACGGCAGAAAGCCGTTGTATGCCTCGGGCTCGGAGGAGAGGAAGAAGATGCGTAGCAGCAACAGCGTCACCGCCAGATTGAACACCCGCCGTTTCCAGGTAGGCTCCAGACACACCCATGCCGTGAGCGAATAGGCGCAGAGGCCGGCCACGTACCAAGTGGCGGCCGTCAGCAGGATGCGCGTGTAGAGCTCGGGGGCAAGCACGCCCTGCAGATAGACGAACATCAGCAGGAAGTTCGCGGCAAAGCAGACGGTGAGTGCCAGCAGGCCGTAGAGCAGCATGAGGTTTATCATCCGCAGTTGCGGATAGGGCAGGTGCAACGTCAGCTTCAGGCATTTGTGATACATCTCGGGGATGAACTGCACCAATGCCAGCAAGATGCCCGCCAGCAGGGGGATGTATTGCAGCAAGTCCACGAAGATGACGTCGCGCATCAGCATCACTTCCCAGATGTGGGCGGCGCCTTTCAGTTCGACCACGCGATTGACGCGCAGCATGCAGTATCCGGCAAAGCCCGTGGTGACGAAGAAGGCGAGCAGCAGGTACCAGCGCGTCTTAATCCATTCTTTATAAAATATAGCGTTCATTTCTTTCTTAATATTTCCCGGTGAGGCCGATGAAGGCGTCTTCCAGATTGACGGTTTCACATTTCAGTTGACTGTAGGGCACTTGCAGGGCGGCGAACCGGGCTTCCACTTCTTGCCGAGTGAGGAAGGAGAATGTCTCCAGCGTGTTGCGTATCACGGCGGGATGATGGAAGTCCGCATCCTCCGGCAAGGTATAGCCTTCGGGCACGGTGCAGGTGTAGCGGCGTATCGTGTCGAGCAGTTCCCTGACGGGTTGTTGAATCAGGATACTGCCGTAGTCCATGATGATGCAGTCGTCTATCAGGCGTTCCATGTCTTGGATTATGTGTGAGGTCAGGAAGACAGTTTTGTTCTCCGAGTGGGCATAGTCGCTCAGGTAATCTACGAAGAGACGGCGGTAGCCGGGGTCGAGCCCCAGCGAGAAGTCGTCCAGCACCAGCAGTGCCGGGTTCTGTGCCAGAATGAGCCCCAGCGCCACTTGCGAGCGTTGTCCGCACGACATGCGCGAGATGCGCTGCTTGGGCGCCACCTTCAGCTTGTCCATCAGGTCGTAGTAGGCCTCTTTCCGCCACTGCCCGGGATAGAAGGCGGCATAAAACCGCTCAATCTCGCGGATGGTCATGAACTGGTATTGCACGTGTCCCTCGATGAGCAGTCCGATATTTCGGCGCAAGGCCGGCGGCATGGTCTGTATGTTCTCTCCGAAGATGAAACATTGTCCCGAACGGGGCGTCAGGTAGCCGCTCAAGATGTTGATGGTGGTGGTCTTGCCCGTTCCGTTTTTCCCCAGCAGCCCTAGAATGCGCCCTTGCGGAACGCTGAAGCTAAGATTTTCGTATATCAACCGTTTGCCGTAGTAGTGCGTCAGGTTATTGCATTCAATGATATTTTCCATTGATTAAAGAAACTCCCCAAAAACCTCCGGCCTCTCCCCCGGCCCCTGTCCCATAGGGAGGGGAGAGGGGAAAGAGTAGGAAAGGAGATGAAATAAAAAAGTTCATGTTACATATTATACATATTGCCCTTGCAAGGATAAAATGCTCCTTGCAGGGATCAGACAGCCCGAACTCCCTCCTCCCCTCCCTATGGGACAGGGGACGGTGGGAGAGGTTTTAGAGAAAGAGAAACAACAGCGGAATCAATATCCCCGCCGCCAACTCTATTCCTCCGCGTCCCCACAACCCTTTCGGGCCCTTCAGCATGATGAGGCCTGTAAACGTGATGAGAATAAGCCCTACCGCGAACAAGTCGGAGAAGTGTGTCCACCAGCTGCCGGGGTTATAGTGCAGCTTGGTCAGGGTGCTCAGCAATGGGCGACGTGTCAGTTTCTCATACACCACATGGTGGCCGGCAAGGTCTATCATCACGTTGGAGCCTCCTTTCAGAAACACCTTCATCTCTCCCTCTTTGGGGAAGTAATGCTTGGTGTAGTTGCCTGCTTCGTTGATGGGTTCCAGCAACTTCAACACATCCTCTTTCCGTATATCTGCTTGCGGAGGAAGCGCCTCGGTCAGCTTGTATTCCTGCCGTTCTATCGAGTAGTGAGGGTTGAAGCTGCCGCGGTGGTTCATCGCAATGCCCGAAATGGCATATATCAGCACCATCCCCGAGAAGAAGAACGACACGTCGCGGTGCACCAGGCGGCACCACTTGCGCAGGAGCGTGCCGGCTTTGCCTTGGTTGTTGCGTTGCCGCCCGCCCTTTGCTTCCGGCATGTTCTCTTCCACCGACGGCTTACTGAATCTCATAGCCGGTGGCCTGTATGTAGTAGAA
>CAMURW010000283.1 GCA_947097635.1 uncultured Bacteroidales bacterium | reverse complement strand
GAACAGCATCATCCCCGAAAACCCCAACCAAGCCTATGATGTCAAGGACGTGATCCGCGCTATCGTGGACGACGGCAAGTTTCTGGAGGTACACGAAAAGTTCGCCCCCAACCTGGTGGTGGGCTTTTCACGCTTCGCCGGCATGAGCGTAGGTATCGTGGCAAACCAGCCAAAAGCAATGGCAGGATGCCTGGACAGCAACGCCAGCCGCAAAGGAGCCCGCTTCGTGCGCTTCTGCGATGCCTTCAATATTCCTCTGGTCACCCTGGTCGACGTTCCCGGCTTCCTGCCTGGCACAGGCCAAGAATACAACGGCGTAATCGTGCATGGCGCTAAGATGCTGTTCGCCTATGGCGAAGCTACAGTGCCCAAGATTACCGTCACACTGCGCAAGAGCTATGGCGGCGCACACATCGTAATGAGCTGCAAACAGCTACGCAGCGATGTCAACTACGCCTGGCCCACGGCGCAGATTGCCGTAATGGGTGCCGCCGGCGCCGTGGAAGTGCTTCAGGGACGCAAGCTCAACGACATCGCCGACCCCGAGGAGAAGGCTAAATTCATCGCCGAGAAGGAGAAGGAGTACAACGACCAGTTCGCCAACCCCTACAATGCCGCTAAATACGGCTATGTGGACGACATCATAGAACCCCGCAACACGCGTTTCCGCGTGATACGTGCCCTACAGACACTCGCCACCAAGAAGGACAGCCTGCCTCTGAAGAAGCACAACAACATTCCGATGTAACTTAGTTAATTCAATCCAAAATAAACATTAATATTAAAAAAACAATGAAAAAAGTTATCTTAACCGCTTTTGTGGCCGTGGCTTTCGCTTTTGGCTTCACATCCTGCAACGGCAACAGCAATGCCGAGAACACCGACAGTACCACAGCAGACACCGCAGCCGTGGAAGCACAGCCCTGCATGCACGAAGGCGACAGCTGCTGTGCCGACTCCACCAAAGTTTGCTGCCAGGACAGCACCAAAAAGTGCGCCGGTGCCTGCAAACACGAAGGCAACAACGAGAAGAACTGCCCCAACCACACCAAGTAATTTGGTAGCTCATTTTTCGTTTTTCGTTACCTGTTTCCCCCCTTCGGGAGAACAGGTAGCGACAAACGAATTTGTTTATTTTGATTGAATACAAAAATAGTAATCAATTCGAGATGAAGAAAAGACTATTTCTGAAGGGCCTTACGGTTATGCTGCTGCTCTCAGGTTCCGCTCTTGCCCAGGATTCCAAAGGTCCCAAGGGACCCTACGGACACCAGGGCCCGGAGGCCACGTCCGACGCAGTGACAGATGCTGGAGAGACCGACAACTCACAGGGCTTCACGCACCGCCACCACGGCATGGGAGAAGCGATAAACATGCGTCCCAACACCGTCTGCATGGTGGCATCGCCCCATGGCGACCGCTACATCATTATCGACAGTGTGGACAATAGCATCGACGTGCTGGAGAACAATGGCGACACCATAAAACGCGTGGGACGGTATCTTGTCGACACGGCAATAGGACGTCACGACGTTGCCAACATCATCCGCCCCAAGAGCATCGAGATGATGGGTCCCCACATCATCTTTGTGGCCAGTGCCATCAAGGACCTAGGAAAGGTGGGCATACTGACGATGACGCGGGACACGCTGCTGGAGAACCAGGTCATCAACCTGCCCTGCCATGCTCAGCTAATGGAACTGAATGGCGACGAGCTAACTGTAGTTGGCACCAACATACAAGGCTATGACATAAACACCTTCTGCATACAACACGGCGAGGCAGGTCCCTCTCTGGTGTCACGTAGCGTGTTTCGATACCATGTCCCCCAGCAGAGCGAACGCATACAGCAAAGCGACCCCGTGGGCGTAGGCCTCACCGTGGTGGCTATCACCGTGGTGTTCCTTGCACTGGTTTGCATAGTCTTCATCATGGGCGGCTATGCCAAACTAATCAAATGGGGGCAGGATCGCCGCGCACGCCGTGCTGCCATCCGCTCCGGTAAGAGCAAGGAGGAAGCCAGACAAGAGCATCCTTCCGAAATCAGCGGTGAGACTTATGCCGCCATCGCTGCTGCCATCTACCTCTATCAGGAAGACATGCACGACGAGGAGAGCACAGTGCTAACCATCGACAAGGTGGAACGTGCCTGGACGCCTTGGAACGCCAAGTTCTACAACATGAACCAATATTTCAACACCCGCACAAGAAAATGAAAGAATACAAATTCAAGATAAACGGCACCGAATATTCGGTGGACATCAATGAAGTAGAGGGACAGGACATCTCCCTCGAAGTAAATGGCACCCCCTACAAGGTGAGCGTGGACCATGCCATGCGCCAGACTCCCAAGGCGAAGCCCATAGCCACACGTCCCCTGCAGCCCAGCAGCCCGACACCCGCCAGCAGCACCCCGGCCGTTCCCGTTGCCGCTCCCAAGGCTCCCGAGGCCAAAGGCGTAAAGATTACCACACCATTGCCCGGCACCATCCTGGACGTGTTCGTCAACGTAGGCGACACAGTGAAAGCCGGCACAGTGGTGGTGAACCTGGAAGCCATGAAAATGGAGAACAACATCGAGAGCGACGTGGAGGGCAAAGTCACTGCCGTGAACGTGCGCAAAGGCGACAGCGTGCTGGAAGGCGACACCTTGATTGTCATCGGATAAGTTCCCGAGCCCCCGAAAGAGGGTTGTGGTATACATTTAGTACATTA
>CAMURW010000282.1 GCA_947097635.1 uncultured Bacteroidales bacterium | reverse complement strand
TGGCGACAGGACACTATTATATTATAAGATCATAATATCTCAGCAGCATCCTACTCAAATAAAAATGCAAAAATACTAAATTTTCACGATATGCCGGGAAAAATTGGTAGAAAGAGAAAAAACGGTGTTATTGCTAAAGCAAAAACAACGTCCTCGCCAACACCACCGAACGAACTTTGCAACTAGGTTGCAAGAAAAACAACGTAATTTTGCAACATCAAAAAATAAGAACTATGGAACAAGAAGACAAATCTAAATTATTGAGAATCATCGTTTCCGCCATTTTATTGGCGGTATGCACGGGCATTGAGAAGCAGGTGGAATGGCCTACCTGGCAACTGCTACTGATATACATGGTGCCCTACCTGGTAGCAGGATACGACGTGCTGAGGGAGGCCGCAGAAAGCCTGTGGCACGGCGAAGCACTGGACGAGGACTTCCTGATGAGCATAGCCACCATCGGGGCACTAGTGATAGGGTTCCTTCCGGAAGCCGAGACGCAGTTTCCCGAGGCAGTGTTCGTGATGCTGTTCTTCCAAGTGGGCGAACTGTTCGAAGAACTGGCAGAAGGCAAAAGCCGCAAAAGCATCAGCCAACTGATGGACATAAGACCCGATAGCGCTCATGTGGTGAGAAACGGCGACACGCTGACGGTGAAACCCGACGAAGTGACCGTGGGCGAAACAATAATGATAATGCCAGGCGAGAAAGTGCCTATGGACGGCGTAGTGACAAAAGGCGACAGCAGCCTGGACACCGTGGCGCTGACAGGCGAAAGCGTGCCTCGCGGCATTCATCCCGGCAACGAGGTAATGAGCGGTTGCGTAAATCTCAGCGGCGTGGTAACAGTGCGCGTGACAAAAGCGTTCGGCGAAAGCACGGCAGCCAAAGTGCTGGAACTGGTGGAGAACGCAGCAGAAAACAAAAGTCACAGCGAACATTTCATCACCAAGTTCGCACACATCTACACACCCATAGTTGTGGCGTTGGCAGTGCTTACCGCCCTCCTTCCTCCCCTGCTCAGCGGCGCTTTTGCGCAACACTTCTCCACCTGGTTGTATCGCGGCCTGATGTTCCTCATCGTCTCCTGCCCTTGTGCTCTGGTTATCAGCGTTCCACTAGCGTTTTTCGGCGGCATTGGAGGGGCTGCGCGACAGGGCATACTGATAAAGGGTTCCAACTACATGGAAACGCTGGCGAAAACACACAACATGGCCTTCGACAAGACAGGCACGCTGACAGAAGGCGTGTTTCAAGTGACGGCAGTGCATCCAGACATATTGGACGAACACCAACTATTGCATTTGGCTGCGCATGTGGAATCGTTCTCCAAGCACCCTGTCGCACTGTCATTGGTGCAAGCCTATCGCGACAAATGTCACGATGACGGCGACCTGAACTGCTGCACCGTGGAAGATGTGGTGGAAAAAGCAGGACAGGGCGTAAGTGCCACGGTGGGAGGCAAGCACGTTTGCGTGGGCAACAGCAAACTGATGGACGCTATTGGCGCACAGTGGTATCCCTGCGACAGAATTGGCACCCTTGTGCATATCGCAATAGACGGCGTGTATGCGGGGCACGTGGTGGTAAGCGATCATCTGAAAGACGATGCTTTGAGCAGCATAGCGGCATTGAAACGCGAAGGAATGAGACGACTGGTAATGCTGAGTGGCGACAAAAGAGCGGTAGTGGAAGAGATAGCGCGCACTGCAGGCATCACAGAATACTACGCCGAGCTGCTGCCTGCCGACAAGCTCCATTTCATAGAGCAACAACAGGAACCCTTCGCCTTCGTGGGCGACGGCATCAACGACGCTCCAGTGCTGGCAAGAGCGAATATCGGCATTGCCATGGGCACCATGGGCAGCGATGCTGCCATTGAAGCGGCAGACGTGGTGCTGATGGACGACAAACCCAGCAAAATAGCCGTCGCCATACGCCAGGCACGGCGCACACTGCTCATCGCACATCAAAATACCTGGTTTGCCATAGGAATAAAAATACTAGTGCTTATCCTGGCATTCCTAGGCATCGCCACAATGTGGATGGCTGTCTTTGCCGACGTAGGGGTAACCGTCCTGGCCGTCCTCAACAGCATGCGGACGCTGAAGGCTGCACAATAAAAACATCTGCTACGCCGTTATATATAATATTATAAATAGAAACTCCCATGCAGACCGATAACGTGGTAGATCGACTAGAGAAAAAAGGCGTGAAGCCCACCGCCAACAGAATCCTAGTGTTTGAAACGCTGGCGCAGGAAGTGCATCCCGTGAGTCTCATGGAACTGATGGACATCATCTCCACCATGGATAAAAGCAGCATCTTCCGTGTACTGACGCTCTTCGAGGAACACGACGTAATACATTGCATAGAGGATGGCAGCGGCAGCACAAAATACGAGCTGTGCCAGGTGCGAGGACGACACACCATAGGCGACGGGCACGTGCATTTCTACTGTGAACACTGCCACCAGATTTCCTGCTTCGACGACATCCACATACCCCAAGTGCCGATTCCCGAAGGCTACAGTCCCCACGCCGTCAACTACGTCATCAAAGGCATTTGTCCCAAATGCGGCGCAATGGCGTGCTGGGAACACATAAGCCTTTCTAAAACACACAGCACTGGAGTGTACTAATCATTCCGCTATGGAAAGGAGACTACGTCATCAAAGGCATTTGTCCCAAATGCGGCGCAATGGCGTGCTGGGAACA
>CAMURW010000281.1 GCA_947097635.1 uncultured Bacteroidales bacterium | reverse complement strand
TGTCAGCGACATCAACATAGATGCGGACGGTGTGACGCTGAAAGGTGCCAACAGAGCGCACATCATCGCCGGCCTTCCTCAGGGCAGCCAGTTGGACGTGCTGTTCCGCGGCAATATGGGCACCATCAAGCAAAACACGCTTCTCAACGTCAGTATTCGCAGACTGCCACTGGCCACGGTGTCGCCCTACAGCGTGCACTATACCGCCTATCCTTTCACCAACGGCACTCTCACCTTCACCAGCGAAAACACTATTGTTAATAATATTATTAAAGGTAAGAACAGCATAGACATCTACAAGCCCGAAGTAGGAGAGAAGCAGCAGGTGGATTCCGCCCTTCACGTCCCTTTGAAAGCGGCACTGTATGTGCTCACGGACAAAGATGGCAAGGTGCAACTCGACGTGCCTGTGAGCGGCAACCTCGACGACCCCAAGTTCAGATATTGGAAAGCGGTGTGGAAAACGCTGGGCAATATGCTGGTGAAAGTGGCGGCGGTACCTTTCAATAAAATCAGCGAGGCATTGGGAATCAATGGCGACGACCTGAAGTTCATTGCAGTAGCCCCCATGCAACAGGAACTCTCCAGCGAGCAGATGTCGAAACTGGAGCAGCTTGCGAAGATAGCAGCCTGCGATAGCAGCATAGTAATCATACTAGCACAGCAGATCAATGCAGACGCTGAAGAGGAGATATTGCAGCTGGGCGAGAGGCGCAACCAGCAGATACGCGACTACATGAAGCAGTTAGGCGTGAAAAGCGACCAGCTGATGGTGCTGACGCAAGACAACCTGGAAGGGATTACTAAAATAGGATACAAGGTGGACGCGGAGATGAGAAGTCCCGAAGGAGAGTAGGGCATGCGCCTCTGGGCGACGACTGGTGGTGTAGGCAGGATGTTAGTTTCCCCGCTTGGCAGGGTAGCCGGCATCCTGCAGCAGTGCCATCACTTTGTTGCGAAAGTCGCCTTGGATGATAATCTCCCCCTCCTTGGCGCTGCCCCCTACGCCGCATTTGCTTTTCAGCATCTTGGCCAGGTCGCTAAGGTCGCCATCGGTGCCGATGAATCCCGTAACCAGCGTCACCTGTTTCCCTCCGCGAGCATGTTTGTCCAGCGACACGCGCAGTTTTTGTTGCGAAGGGGGCAGGGTGGAGGACTGGTGGTCGTTCTCGTATTCATATGGATAGTTTGGGTTGGTGGAGTATACCACGCCCACCTTTTGTTTTTTGCTCATAGTGACGTTTGTTTCGTTTGCTGCGTTGTTTGTGACAGGCTATCTGAAGTACCTGCTATCCTCTATTTTCTTCTCTAGGTCCTGCAGTCGGTTCTCTATGTTAGCGATTAGGTCGGGCTTGGCGCTTGGGTCGGGCTGAATAAGATTCTGTGCGTTGTGGTGTACCAGAAAGTGCAGTTCCGTGCCCACTTTCATCCCTTCGCCGTCCACGTTGGCCCAGCGGTGCACATTATCCAGCACCGTCACTTCTTTGGCCTTGATAATCTCCACATGCTGACTGATGTCGAATTTGTTGAGGTACACAAGAGGTGCCGTGAGTGGCAGATGTGCCAGAGGAATTTTGTCCACGATGCATACGTCCAGCAGCCCGTCATCCAGCCGTGCGAGAGGCGCTATGGCCGTGTTGTAGCCGAACTGGTTGCTGTTTGCGAAGCTGATGAACCACGCCTTACGCTCTATCTCCTTGCCGTCCACCACCAGATGGAAGGTTTCCTCCTTCGAGAGAGGATAGTCGTTGAGGACGATGTTGACGTAGGCCGGCAGGCCGCGTTTCCTGGCCAGTTTCATCTTGCGTGCCACCAGCGCGTCGAATCCCACACCGGCGATACTGACGAAGACGAGGTCGTTGAGTTGCACGGTGTCGATGGGGGATACGTAGTAGTGGTTTATCATTCTTACCGCCTGCACTGGCTGAAGGGGTATCTTGAGGTCGCGTGCCAGTCCGTTGCCGCTGCCACAAGGAATAATGCCCATGGTGAGATCGTATCCGTGCAGACCGTTGACAATGTCGTTCACGCTGCCATCGCCACCTACGGCGATGATGGCATCGCAGCCATGCTGTTCCGCCACTTCGCGTGCTATCTCCGTGCCGTGGTGTATGTGTTCGGTGTAGCGTATCTCGTAGTCGAATTTCTCGTGGTCCAGTGTGGACTCCACGACCGATTCTATCTTGTGTTGCTTGCCTATGCCAGATATCGGGTTGACGATGAAGATAAGCTTTTTTTTCATTTCTTGCTAACTAACAGGTTGTTTATAAGGCGGCTGTTGTAGGTCTGTATCACCGCTTTGAGGAACTCCAAGTCTTCGCGTGTGCCCTGTGTCTTGTAGGGCGAGTAGAGGGCTATGCGTCCGTTGCGTTCCAGTTGATAATAATCGTTGCCGAACGCCACCTGCCAGCCGTGGTTGTCGCCGTTGTAGCGCAAGGCACTCTGTCCGAAGCAGATGGCATGGTCGCTTATGCCCAGGATATCCAGCACGGTAGGCATTACGTCGATTTGCTGGACGATGTTGTCGCTGAAAGTGGCTGCCGCAGTGTCGCCGGGGGTGTAGAACATCATGGGGATGCTGTACCAGCCATGATAGTCGTTGTAGCCGCGTGTGAGAGCTTGTCCCGGATGGTCGCCCATGATTACGAATAGGGTGTTGAAATACCAGGGTTGCCTGGGGCATCTTCGACGAACCCTTCCTGCAATATACTCTGGAAGAGATGAA
>CAMURW010000280.1 GCA_947097635.1 uncultured Bacteroidales bacterium | reverse complement strand
CACGGGCTTCATCGTCTCTGGGTCTATGCCTGTATGGTACATTTCGGTACTCAACGTCATGGGTGTGGGCGTGAAATCCTGTATCTGCTCCAAGCGATACCCCAACTTCTTCATTTCCACTGCCAAGTTTGCCATATCCTGCAACGTGCAGCCAGGATGACTACTGATGAAATAAGGTATCAGCTGATACCGCAGACCCGACTGACGGCATATTTCGTCAAAGTCGCGTTTCGTACGCAAGAATACATCAAAAGTGGGTTTGCGCATCAGGTGCAGCACACTCAGAGAGGTGTGTTCGGGTGCCACCTTCAGACGCCCACTTACATGATACTTCACCACTTCGCGAAAGTAGTCAAAGCCGCCGTTCTCCTTAGTAAACAGATCGCAACGTATGCCACTGCCAATATAGACGTGTTTCACCCCCGGCATCTGGCTCACACGACGATAGAGTTTGACAAGATGTGTATGGTCGCTGTCGAGATTTCTACAGATGTGGGGGTGGATGCAACTGTATCGCTCACAGGTCTCACACAGCGTCTTGTCCCTTCCACTCATGTGATACATGTTGGCACTGGGACCTCCCAAATCGGTGATGGTGCCATGAAAATCGTCCTGCTGTGTCACCTTCTTCACTTCTTTCAGTATAGATATCTCGCTGCGAGATACTATTTGTTTACCTTGATGAGCCGAAATGGTGCAGAACGAACAACCGCCGAAACAGCCGCGATGTGTGTTCACGCTGTTCTTAATCATCTCGAAAGCTGGGATGGCGCCGCGTTTTTTATACTTCGGGTGCGGCAGGCGAAGATAAGGTAGGTCGAAACTACGGTCTATCTCCTCCTGTGTGCAGGGACGCTCGGGAGGGTTCACTATTACGTACTTGTCACCGTGCCGTTGAATCAACTGCGAGGCAATGATTTTATTGCTCTCGCGTTCTATAATGTGGAAGTTTTCGGCTTCGGCCCGTTTATCCTGCTGGCACTCTTCGAAAGAATGCAGTGATATCGCTGAGGCAAAACGGGACGCTTCGCTTACGCAGTATGCAACCTGGGGAAGCTGATGTAACTTTTTTGCACGCTCGCCCTCTGCTATCATGTTGGCAATTTTCACCATCGTCTTCTCGCCCATGCCATACACCAGCAAATCTGCTGGGGCATCGACAAGAAAAGAAGGGAAGAGTTTGTCGTCCCAGTAGTCATAGTGTGCCAGACGACGCATGCTAGCCTCTATGCCTCCCACGATAACAGGGACATCGGGATAGAGCCTTTTTAGTATTCGTGTATATACATACGCCGCTCGATCGGGCCGAAAACCGAAAGTGCCCCCAGGGGTGTAGGCATCATCGTGCCTCAGTCGCCTGGCAGCGGTGTAGTGATTCACCATGCTGTCCATCACGCCACTCGTCACGCCGAAGAATAGACGTGGCATGCCAAATTTACGGAAATCCCTTAGGTCGTCTCTCCAGTTGGGTTGTGGAATAATGCCCACACGATAGCCTTCCGCCTCCAGCGTCCTTCCTATTACAGCAGTCCCGAACGAAGGATGATCTACATACGCGTCGCCAGATACAATGATGACATCCAGTTCGTCCCACCCTCTTCGGCGGGATTCCTCAAGCGTTATAGGAATAAACATGGACATGCAACTGAATAAGTTACAAAGTAGAGACGTAACAAGTCACGTCTCTACAGATAGCAAATACCGCCAGCATAGGCTAAGAAGCCAGCTTTAGTCTTCTATGGCAGCAATACCGGGAAGTGTTTTGCCTTCCAGATATTCCAGCATGGCACCGCCGCCAGTAGAGACGTAACTCATTTGGTCGGCTATGCCCATCTGCTTGACGGCAGCTACACTGTCGCCGCCACCCACTGCTGCAAAAGCACCTTGTTTGCAGGCTTCTGCAACAGCCTTAGCGATTTCGTGGGTGCCTTTGGCGAAAGCGGGAATTTCGAACACGCCGGCAGGACCGTTCCATAGGATTGTCTTGCTATTGAGGATGATGTCGCGAATGGCTTTCACGCTCTCGGGGCCACAGTCCACGCTTTCCCAGTTGTCGGGAACAGCGTTGGAGGCCACAATCTTAGTGTTGGCATCATTGCTGAAGTTGTCGGCAATAAGGCTGTCGTTGGGGATATAATATTTTACGCCTTTTGCGTCCATACGTTTCATCAGGTCGAGAGCCAGAGGCATCTTGTCGTCCTCGCAGATGCTCCTGCCTATCTTGCCGCCCATAGCCTTCGTGAAAGTGTAGCGCATGCCACCGATGATAATCATATTGTCCACCTTGTCCATCAGGTTTTCCAGTATGCCGATTTTGCTACTTACCTTGCTGCCTCCGATGATGGCGGTGAAAGGACGTGAAGCGTCATGCATCAACTTCTCCAGATTGCGTACCTCGTTTTCCATGAGGAAACCAAAGTATTTGTCTTTGGGGAAGAACTTGGCAATGACTGCCGTAGAGGAATGTTCGCGATGTGCGGCACCAAACGCATCGTTGATGTAGCAGTCCCCCAGTTTGGAGAGCTGTTCCGCCAGCACCGTGTCACCCTTGGTTTCACCTGGGTAGAAGCGGATGTTTTCCAGCAGCATCACTTCACCGTTTTTCAGGTTCTTGGCCAGTTCCTCGGGTTTTCCGCTGCCGAGCAACTCTTGTGTGAAAATGACCTTGCGTCCAATGAGCTCTTCCAGGTGTTTGGCCACAGGAGCCAGTGTCAGCTCGGGTTCGAAACCACCCTTCTTG
>CAMURW010000279.1 GCA_947097635.1 uncultured Bacteroidales bacterium | reverse complement strand
CAGCGTGAAGTGGTAGTAGTATCCGAATTGCCAGTTGCTGTTAACCCTGATATCGTTGCCGAAGGCTGCTGTGGCTGCTGTGCGCACGATATGGTTGTTCACATAGTCTTCTATTACGCAGCTTTCGCCGCCTTGGTAGCTTGTTTGATTCGTAAAGATACTGTCTTCCACCAGATACAGCGTTATGTGCGTGGCATCGCTGTATATCGGACTTCCGAAGGTGCCGAAGAGAGTGCCGCTGACATGGCGTGAAATCGGGTCGTAGGTCACCTCTGAAGGATGAAGACTCAGCTGGCAGGGTATCCGGCGTGCCTCGTTGATGGTGGCGAGTATTTCGTCGGGTTGTCCTACGCCGCGCATAGGGCTTTCGTAGCTGCGAGGAGCAAAGTTATGGCGGTCTGTCATCATTGCTGGCACCCATTGACTGTCGCCAAAATACCAAGTCAGTGAGTCGCTGGCGGCGTTACTCAGTGCATCCTGTTTGTATCCAGCATGATGCGTTATCCAAATGACATCGCTGAGCCCCTGCGTGGCTTCTGTTATCCTGCTTTCTGCTTCGGGGGCATAGCCGCTTTGGCTGTCTGTGAAGAGTTCCAGCAGCACTTGACGTGTGGAAATGCCATCATCGGGGATAAAAATGGCGTGGAATGGAGTGCTGGCATTATCCGTGCCGCTGTCCGAAACGCCATTGGGCTGGCTTACCAGCAGGTGAACGATATGGCTGCCAGCTGCATTGGCAGGGTAGGGGAGATTGTGGGTGAACAGGGTGCTTTCACCGTAGGGGATGTTGATGCCAGCGATGTGAAACACTTCGCTGGTATCGCCGTCCACCACATATCGTGCATCGAAGGAGGTGAGGCTGCGGTATCCCATATTCTGAACTTTTCCGCTGATTTTCAAGCTGTCGCCCACTATGGTGTAGGTCTTTGCTTCGATGGAGGTGAGTTTTATCTCGTTGGCGGCAGGGCGCTGTATGGCGACGTGATCCAGCAGGCAGAGGTAGCCGTCGTAGGTTTTTAGCTGGAATGCCAGGTAGCAGCTGGTGCCCTCGAAGTCGTCCAGCGGAATGCTGTAGGTGGTCCAGTTGCCAGGCAGGTGCTCTATGGTCTGCAACGTGATGGTGAAGTTGTTTTGTTGCACGGAGGTGTTGGAGGCCTTAATTACCAGTTTCTCGGGATGGTCGTAGCTGGAGGCGCGGAAGGTGAGGTAGTAGTGTGAGTCCGGCACGGCGATACGGGGTGTCACCAGCCACCGGTTCGCGGTGGCGGCAGGCGAGAAATAGCTGGTGCTGACGGCATATCCGTAGCCTCCCAGCAGGGCACGGGAGTCCACCCAGGCGGTGGGAAACAACTGCGCCATGCGAGGCGTGTTGGCATCGTTGTACATAGTCCAGGTGGAAGGGATGCCGCCGTCGAATCCTTCGTCCAGCAGCATCTGTGCATTCATTGCGCCAACCATAAACAAGGCAGCAAGCAGCATGAGAACTCTTTTCATTGTTGTATCTTATGGATTAATCTCGTATCGAGCGGAAGAAGCGATACAAGGAAGTACCCGTTCCAAAAGTGCAAAGATACACTTTTTACTAAAACTGCATGTGGCATTATAAAAATATTTTCTTTCGATGCTTTCTTAATTGGGTGTCAAACGCCGCCTTGTCGCAGGCTTTTCTCTGCATTTCGTAAGGAGGCGAGCTCTCTTTATATTGTCACTAGATACGTGTGTTCAGCCGTGTTTGTGCGGTTGTTTTCGTTATTTTTTCGTTCGGTGTGCTACTAATTAGAAAAAAGTGTGTACCTTTGCAAAATAAAATTGTCATATAATAAATATAGAAATGGATTTGAACACTTTGGATGCCACAACACGTGCAAATGTGGAGAAGTGGCTGAACGGCGATTACGATGAGGCTTCGAAGCAAGCCATTCGCGATATGATGGAGAACAACCAGCAGGAACTCAAGGAGAGTTTCTATCGCAGCTTGGAATTCGGTACGGGAGGCTTGCGTGGCATTATGGGCGTAGGCACCAACCGCATGAACAAATACAACGTGGCAATGGCTACCCAAGGCTTGGCAAACTATGTGAAGCAGTGCTTCCCTGGTCAACAGATGAAAGCCGCCGTGAGTCACGACAGCCGCAACCACAGCCGCGAGTTTGCCGAGATTACAGCCCGTGTGCTTGCTGCCAATGGCTTCCATGTGTATATGTTCGAAGCCCTGCGTCCCACCCCCGAGTTGAGCTTCGCAGTGCGCCATTTTGGCTGCCAGACTGGCGTAATGCTCACTGCCAGCCACAACCCCAAGGAATATAATGGCTATAAGGCATATTGGAATGACGGCTGCCAGCTCACGTCACCTCACGATGCCAACGTGATAGACGAAGTGGCCAGAATCATGGATATGGACGACGTGAAGATGACGGGCAATGACGACCAGATAGAGATTGTAGGAGAGGCTGTGGACGCTGCCTTTATGCAACACGTGAAAGGACATGTGATGCATCCCGAACTGATACAGAAATACCACGGCATCAAAATTGTCTACACACCTCTCCATGGTACAGGCATCACTATGATTCCCCGTGCTCTCAAAGAATTGGGCTTCACCAACGTGAACATTGTGGAAGAGCAGGCAACACCCGATGGCAACTTCCCCACCACACCCAGCCCCAACCCCGAGGAACATGCGGCAATGAAGATGTCCGTGGATTTCGCCAAGGAAATAGACGCAGACATCGTTCTTGCCAG
>CAMURW010000278.1 GCA_947097635.1 uncultured Bacteroidales bacterium | reverse complement strand
ACGCTGTCTCCCATGCGCGGCGGCGACGTCGCGACAGTTTCCAGACGGGGCTCTCCCTCTCCCTGGGCGCGGGTGTGATGCGTGCCAGCGACGCCACTGCCAACTTCTACAACGGGCAGGAAAGCAACGTCAACAACGTGTACCGCATCCTTCACAGCAACGGCTACGGCTATCAGATATGGAACGACCTTAACACGCAGAACTTGATAGACGGCACCGCCATCACCAAGCCGGCGCAGCTGCGGGTGGCGGAGTATGGCAACATGCACTACCGCCTGGGGGTGCAACTGCATGTAGGCTTTCGCTACGACTACGATGGCGGGTGGGGGTGGCTTGTGGACTTCGACTACTGCAAGCTCAGTGCCAGGGGGGTGTTTCTTATCGATGCCACCAACGGCATAGGTCTCCCCACCTTGGAGAACCGCTACGTCACCTGCCCCATCGTAGGACAGGAAAAACGCATCTTCGTCAACCTAGGTCTCTCCAAGCGCTTCCGCATGCATCACGGCGGCGACATAGGGCTGGAGGGAGGAATCAACGTTAACAATGTCAAGGTGGTGAGCAACGATATGCAGATAGCTGGAAGCACCTACAGCATCTTGGACGTGTGGGGTGGCCAGTCGCCGGACATCTACACTCAGGCGTACGACTATATCAACCAGGGAGGCATCGGAGCCGGCGGTTTCCTCACTGCCGACTACAGTTTCACGCTGCCCAACCTTACCGCCCTCACGCTGGGCTACACCTGCTACTACACTACTATCAACCTGCAGGGATGGAGGAACCAGGCTTTCCAGAACCTGCTGTTCCTGCGCGTGGACATCAACAATTTTGACTTTTTCCAATAAATAAGAATAATAAAATATACAATATGATAGAGTTTACGGAATTAGAAGACAGTCGGTATCGGCGATTTGCTGAAGATCTATTCGAAGAGGCCTTTCCCCACAACGAAAGACCGGAGTTCGACACGGTGGAAAACCGCAAGGAGAGAAACTTTCATTTTAAGGTCGTCACCAACGATGCCGAACCCATCGGCATTTTCGCCTACTGGGAGTTCCCCGAGTTCAACTACATCGAACATTTTGCCATCGACAAGGAGATGCGGGGACAAGGGATGGGTAAGGCCACTATGCTCAACTTCATGATGCTGCACCCCGAGCAGGTGGTGCTGGAAATCGAGGAACCCAATACCGAACAGGCAGACCATCGCCTGGAGTTCTACACCGACTTGGGGTTCACACGGCAGCCGCAGGACTACTTTCAGCCCTCGTACCACGACGATAAGAACGACAAGGTCCCCATGATAATAATGTCCAAATATGAGCTGGATGACGATGAATTTGAGGAAGTTAAAAACGTTTTGTACAATAACGTATACCATTACGATGAAAATCGCATAAAATAAGGTTTCAAAAGGCGTTTTTTGATGTTATGAAACACCGCCCGTACGACTTTTTCCAATTTTGTAAGGCTTTGTCTTTTTGATTGTTGCGAGAAAATTCGACAAAAAGATAAAAATAAATTTGGTCAGTAACGAAAAAGGGTGTATTTTTGCACCCGATTTTGATGGTTAAACGATTGGCTCCCTAGCTCAACTGAATAGAGCATCTGACTACGGATCAGAAGGTTGTGGGTTTGAATCCCGCGGGAGTCACAAGGCGAGGAAGACCCATGTCTCCCTCGCCTTTTTATGTCATTTTCGTTCTATAGACTCCTGCAACATAGGTCGCCCCCACCTTTGCCCCATCCCGTCCTGCACGACCAGTGCCGCCTAGGGCGGTGTGTCGTGTAATTTTCATCGTCACATACTTTTTCCTCACATCCTGTGTTATCTTAAGTATTATCTTGTTATTGCCCTGGAGCCTTAAAAACATCCCTCAGTTATGAAACGTTTTTTTTTAACAGCATTAAGCGTGGTTTTATCTTGCATCTGTATGGCACAGAACGGCAATGGCTCGCAGAGCCGTACAAAAGATGTCCGGGGCCATGGCGACGACTGGTACGAGAGCCAGTGGAATGCGCTGGACGAACTGCTGAACGATGCCTCTGTGAACAGCGCCTACGACGTGGCCGGCGACCTCTTTCGCACAGCGTGGCAAGAGCATAACTCGCGCCAGATACTGACCGGCGCCTTTTACCTGAGCAACATAGAGTTCGCCAATCGCGAGGAACCGGAGGACAGTGCCCTTACACGCTACACGAGCATATTGCCCTACCTGCAGCCTGTGGACAAGGCCCTCTGTCACGCCTTCCTGGCGCAGTTCTACAGCAATTACAGGAACCGCAACCGCTGGACAGTGAACGGCAACAAGGAAACGGACCAGCAGGATCTGGACTATAAGTTGTGGCCTCTCAGCCGCTTCAACGATGCCATCCAGCGTCATCTGGACAGCGCGTTGCAGGACATTACGCTGCTGAGAAACACCTTCAGCGGCGCGCTGACACGTTTTCTGGAAAAGGACGAGTATGGCAAAAACGAGGTTGTGCTGACACCCACGCTGTACGACGTGCTGGTGAATATGGCCATCGACGCTTTGGACGGCAGTGCGACAGGCTATGCTCGTAAAGAGGCGCTATTGGACCAGCAGATGCAGTACCATGCGGCAGAGGCCAGCGGCGGCAACGACTGCCTGCTGATGTGCCTCGCCCAGCGCAAGCTGGATCTACTGAGTGAAAAGCCCAACCACGACAAGGGCGAAGAAATGATGATGATAGACGGACTGTTGCGTCGGTTTGAGGGTGTACAGTGTGC
>CAMURW010000277.1 GCA_947097635.1 uncultured Bacteroidales bacterium | reverse complement strand
TCATCGCCTCCGTGCTGGCATTCTATATCAACAACGTCTTTGCTAAAGCCAAATACAACCATGCCGACGACATGAACTTCGAGAAGCCTCTCACCAGCCTGGTGTGGATTACATCCATCCTCAGCATGATCGGCATCTTCCTTGCCAGCTATTTCCTGTTACGCGAACAAGGCCTCGTCTGGCTGGCGTTGGCCACCATCATCAGCTGCGGCACCCTAGGTGCCGCCCTCATCCCCGAGTTCACAAAGCTCTTCACCTCCCCCACCAGCAAGCATGTGCAGGAAGTGGTACGTGCCAGTAAACATGGCGGAGCCTCACTGAATATCCTCAGCGGCATCGTAGCAGGCAACTTCGGTGCCTTCTGGACAGGTCTTGTCTTCGCCTTACTCATGGTACTCAGCTATATGGCAGGAACAGGCTTCGAACTCAGCGGCATCTTCGGCGAATACTACAGCATCTTCGGCTTCGGTCTCGTAGCATTCGGTATGCTCAGCATGGGTCCTGTCACCATAGCAGTGGACAGTTATGGCCCTGTCACCGACAACGCTCAGAGCGTCTACGAACTTTCCCTCATCGAAGAGGACACGGAAAAAACCACCCGCGAGGTGAAAGAAAGGTTCGGTTTCACGCCCGATTTCGAGAAAGCCAAATATTATCTGGAAGCAAATGACGGTGCCGGCAACACTTTCAAAGCCACAGCCAAACCGGTGCTGATAGGCACCGCCGTGGTAGGTGCCACCACCATGATCTTCTCGCTCATCCTCATGATCCGCAACACACTGGACATAGACCCCGTCAGCACCCTCAACCTACTGAACCCCTTCAGCATCATAGGCTTTATCCTGGGCGGCTGCGTCATCTTCTGGTTCTCCGGTGCCAGCATGCAGGCTGTCACCGTGGGTGCCAACCGCGCTGTGGACTACATCAAGCAGAATATCAAGCTGGATTCCAACGCCCCCAAGAAGGCAGATGCCGCCAAAAGCATGGAAGTGGTGAAGATTTGCACCAACTATGCACAGCGTGGCATGCTGAACATCTTCATCGCCATCTTCTGCTTTGCACTGGCCTTTGCCTGCTTCTCCGCCCCCACCGGCAATCCCGACCCGCAACTGTCCAACGCACCTGTATGCCTCTTCATCAGCTACCTTATCAGCATCACCGTATTCGGTCTCTTTCAGGCTGTGTATATGGCTAACGCCGGCGGTGCCTGGGACAACGCCAAAAAGGTGGTGGAGGTGGACATGGCAGCAAAAGGCACGCCACTGCACGATGCCAGCGTGGTAGGCGACACTGTAGGTGACCCCTTCAAGGACACCAGTTCCGTGGCATTGAACCCCATCATTAAGTTCACTACCCTCTTCGGCGTGCTGGCCATGGAGATAGCCATCAGCGAAGGCTTCCGCGACATAGCCCCCTATGCCGGCATAGGGTTCCTAGTTGTCGCTCTTATCTTCGTATTCCGTTCCTTTTACAAGATGCGCATCGAGAAATAAAAACAGCAATAAAGCAATCCTCCACAAGCGCCGCCGCTTAGCCCAACAAGTAGCGACGCTTTTTTATCACCCCTAATCCCATCATCCAATGACTCCCGAACAATTTATGCGTCACGCCATTCGCCTTAGCGAAGACAGCGTGAACAACGACGGCGGCCCCTTTGGAGCCGTCATCGCCAGAAACGGCGACATCATCGCCGAAGGCAGCAACAGCGTCACCCTGACCCACGACCCCACCGCCCATGCCGAGATCAACGCCATCCGCAATGCCACCGCGCTGCTAGGCACACACGACCTCAGCGGTTGCGACATCTACTGCAGTTGCGAGCCCTGTCCCATGTGCCTCGGTGCCATCTACTGGGCACATCTGGACCGCGTCTACTTCGCCAACACCCGCAAAGATGCCGCAAAGATAGGCTTCGACGACGACTTCATCTACAGCGAGATACCCCTCGCCGTCACCCACCGTCACAAGCCCACCATCCCCCTCCTTCGCGAAGAAGCCCTGCAAGCTTTCCTCTTCTGGCAAAACAAGCCCGACAAAACCGAATATTAAAAAAACATGAATGTCATGAAAGAATTATATCTCGCCGGAGGCTGCTTCTGGGGCATCGAACACTACCTTCGTCAGATACGCGGCATAGAAGCCACCGAGGTAGGCTATGCCAACGGCGACCCCGCCGCCGTCCTCACCCCCGCCAGTCCCACCTACAAAGAGGTGTGCAGCGACAAAACAGGCTTCGCCGAGGCCGTCCATGTCACCTACGACCCCGCCGTCATTTCGCTGCGTTTCCTGGCACAGCTTTACTTCAAGGCTATAGACCCCACCAGCATCAACCAGCAGGGCGAAGACCATGGCACGCAGTATCGTACAGGCATCTACTACACCGAGCCTGCTGACCGCGCCACGCTGCAACAGGTGTTCGAAGAAGAGCAGCACCGCTGCCCCCATCCCATCGCCGTAGAGCTGCTGCCGCTCACCAACTTCTTCCCCGCCGAAGACTACCATCAGGACTACCTTCTCAAGAATCCCAACGGCTACTGCCACCTGCCACCCGCCCTCTTCCTATACGCCAAAGAAGCCAACGCCCTGAAGAAATAGTGGCACCATACATCCCCTTCATCCCTTGCTGGGATGCGAGGAATGAACGGGACAGGCACGAAGAACAAACGGGGGCGGGTGGCGAGGGCGACGACAGAACCTTAATAGAGGAAATTGTTGTAGGGATAACGGATGGCGTGAATCTTCTTTGCTTCTTGGTAGAGAATGGTACGGAGGGCCTCGATGT
>CAMURW010000276.1 GCA_947097635.1 uncultured Bacteroidales bacterium | reverse complement strand
CTCACTTCGGCGCTGGCCGCCGACGCGCAGGGCTGCTATTGGGTCTTCTTTGCCGACAAGGCAGGAACCACTTTCGACCCCTACAGTTATTTCGATGCCAAAGCTATCGCGCGTTACCGGCTGAACAATGCCAACCTCTACGACATTAGCAACTATCCCGTCAATGCCTCTTACCTGCAGCAGGTGGACGCCATCGCCACCGAGGAAGTGGGCGACAGCCGCTGGCTTAACGCTGTAGCGGTGATGGCCACGCCGCAGCAGATGCAGCAAATTCTGGCATTGCCTTTCGTGAAGGGCATCCGTGAGATAGCAGGGCAGATGGAAGTGACCTCCTGCCAGGTGCATAGCGGCGACAAGGCAGGAACGCCGCACGGAGAAATCCAGACCGCTCTCCTCGCTGCCGCCACCGACAGCGTCCCTGTCCTCACCGATCAGCTCATCCGCATGCAAGGACAGCTGTTCCGCGACAAAGGCATCGACGGCAAAGGCGTGCGTGTGGCCGTGTTCGACGGCGGCTTTCCTGCCGTGAACACGCACAGGGCTTTCAAGCATCTGCGCGACCAGCATCGCATCATCGCCACCTGGAACTTCCCCAACAAAAAAGAGAACGTCTATGGCTGGAGCACCCACGGCACCATGGTGCTCTCCTGCATCGCCGGCATCCTGAACGGCAAGCAGCTGGGGTTGGCCACGGGAGCCGAGTTTCTGCTGGCACGCACGGAAGTGGAGCCCGAGCCCTACAAGGAAGAGGTGTGGTGGATGAAGGCAATGGAGTGGGCCGACAAGAACGGTGCCGACGTTGTCAACAGTTCGTTGGGCTACGGCAAGGACCGTCACTACACATACGAGATGGACGGCCGCAGCACTGTGGCGCATGCTGCCAACATGGCAGCACGCAAAGGTATGCTGGTGTGCAACAGTGCCGGCAACGAGGGCGAAGACAGGGCGTGGAAGACCATCATCACACCTGGCGACGCGGACAGTATCCTCACCGTCGGCGGCATCTCCGCCGTGCTGTCGTCCTACAGCCACATCAGCTTCAGCAGTTATGGTCCCACCGCCGATGGCCGCCTGAAGCCCAACGTTTGCAACTTCGGGCAGGCCAACGTGGCAGACCCTGCTGCGGATGACCGTATGGGCAACGTGTTCGGTACTAGCTTCAGCAGCCCTCTCACCGCTGGTTTCGTGGCTTGTGCGCGCCAGCTGCGTCCCAGTCTCACAGCCATGCAGCTCAAGGCCGAGGTGGAGAAGAGTGCCGACCTTTATCCCTATTTCGACTACGCCTTTGGCTACGGTGTCCCTCAAGCCGGCTATTTCGTCAACGGCAAGAAGGAAGTTGCCGTCAGCGCCACTTTCGCCTTTCAGGAAAAGGACGATTATCTGCTGGTGAAGCCCACCGGCGTGTATGTGCAGCGGTCAGCGGTCAAGGACGAGGACGGCCGCCCAGTGGAAGTCGCCCAAGCCATATTCCTCAAGCTTACCGATTCCACTGGCCTAGTACAGCACTATGAGACTTTCGAAGTACGGCATTTCAAACCTTCTAATGCTCTTGCCATCCACAAGAGCGGCCTGCTGGACCGCAAACTCACCATATTCTTTGGCGGCTATGCCCAGGATTATACCCTCAGTCCTCAGGAGCGTCAGCGCATGATAGTGGAATATGCCGAAACTCCCGATTTCTTCTACACCATGATGGACTCCTCCGGAAGCGTGATAAACGATGCCACGGATCAGAAACTGGTCCGCAACCTCAGCGACAATGCCATCATCGCCCTCGGCGACCGCTTCTTCGTGGGTGGCTATCTGCAGTTGGGGCATGTGCTGCGTACGGATGCCGCCAACGAGAAGAAGGTGGCTTTCGCCACGCCGCTCAGCGGCAACATCGGCCTCAACTACCAGCACGCTTTCCGCCGCTGGTATCGTGTGGGCTTCGGTGCCTTCTACGGGTGGACCAACGCCGTGACAAAAAAAAATAGCGGCAACGTATCCCCCAAGAACGTCGTCAACCTTCGCGAGCTGGGGCTGGAAGTGTTCCAGCGCGTTCGCCTCAAGCCCGGCGGCGCGCTGCTCCACAACGGCCTCTTCTGGGACCTCGGTTTCTATGGCAGCCGCGGCTGGAACAAAGAAAGACGCATATGGAAGTCCGATGGCGAGTACAACACCCGCATGGAAATCACTACCAGCAACCTCGCCGATCTGCGCGACTACAAGTGGAACTACGGTCTCACCACCCGCATCGTCAACGACTGGTGGGGCATCTACGCCCGCTATCGCCTCAAAGACCTCGGTGCCACTAAGGACTACCGAGACCAATACATCCCCCGGCTGCAGGTAGGCCTGATGGTCAACTTTTGATGCCGATCCCCCTGCGCCGTCCCTCCACTGGGAGGCGAGACCCTCCTATACTTGGCAGCATCCCACACAATCCAGAGAGCCCTTTCAGTGTACCATACGCATTGAAAGGGCTTTCGCCGTTTTCATGAGTGGGAGGCAGTGCTGCCAGTGGGGGAGGATGAATGTAATTGATAATTTCGTTTGCCGAACCAGTATGTGTTTAGGATATTTAATAGAAAATAACCATACGATTAACCTGCTTTCGTGGACTAATTTTGAAAAAGATCACTTAAAAATGTTTTTTTGTGAAAAAGAAATACCGCTCACGAGGTGGTGCTTTCTCCTTTTCACTCATTGAAAAACAATCTACTAACTATTTCATTATTTTTTTTGAAAAAAAATTATGCATTATTCGCATAAACTGTGTATATTTGCCTTGAGTTTCATTTGAAAAAGTTCCGCGT
>CAMURW010000275.1 GCA_947097635.1 uncultured Bacteroidales bacterium | reverse complement strand
GGTACCAGTCTACCCATTTGTTGCTGCCCATGGCAACGTCGGGGCTGATGCTGTACTCGTTGCGCTGTTCCACTACGTGCACGTCTTGCACCCCGAAGCAGTCGCAGCTGCGCAACACGGCACTGGCGTTGTGGCTCTGGAAAATGTCCTCCAGCACCACGGTGATATGGCGCGTGCGTTGTCGCGCTAGTGTGTCGAATAATTGCCGCTTGTTGTCGCTAAACAGCTCGGAGGCAGCGTTGTAAAGCCGCTCTTTCTGAGCCAATGAAAGAACGACGAAGGGGTCTTGGTAGTCTTCTGGTCTTTTAGGCATGGTTCAATATCTCTTGTGCTATTTGTTCGGGAGCAATGTCGTTGATGCAGTGGCATAATGCGCCTCCCTTGCAGTCGCGGCAGGGTGTGGGCTGGGCAAACACCTTTACGTGGTGGCCTAAGGGATGCCAGCGCGAGGGGTCTAACGGGTGTATGGAAGGATAGAGGCCTATGGCGTGACGTCCTAAGATGGCGGCGAGGTGCAGGGGCCCTGTGCTGCAGGCTACGAAGCAGTCGCACGACGCGATGAAACTAATGTATTCGTTTAAGGTGAAACGTCCAAACATATTCTTCACGTTGGGATGCTGAATCTCTATACCTCTGCCTTCCTCCTGTGTGCCACAGAGGCAAATTTCCATGTCGGGAGGCAACAGGTCGATAAGCCGACGATAGTTGTCCCAGGAATACTCTCTGGCCGAGTTGTGGCTCTTGGGATGGATGATGAGGCGGAAAGGGCTGCCGGCCGGACGTGAGGATGGTATGATGCCACGGAGATGCACGAAATCCATAAGTTGCTGCAGCGTGTAGTCGGGTACCTCCAGGAGCGGCCTTAGCAGCGTGACGTTGAGTTGCGCTTCGTTGAGGGTGCTGCGACGTCGCGAGAAGTTGATGCGACTGTTGCAGTGCAGCAGGTTGTAGAGCCTGTGTGAGGTGCCTATACGGGTGGCAATGCCTGCCAGGTGTGCCATACGTGCCAGCCGCTTGTTGGGGAACACGAAGATGATGGCATCGAGATTCAGTTCCCTCAGCGATGCTGTTAGCTGTGTGTCGCTCTGCTGCTCCCACTCCGAGTAGGAGGCAAAGCTGTCCACGTCCGCTTCTTTCTCGATGATAGAACGGGTGTAGTCCTTGCCAATGAAAGTAATATGGCAGTTGGGTATCCGCTGCTTTAGTATGCCGCAGAGCGGAAAGGTCATTACTACATCTCCGATGGCGTCGGTACGTGATATTGCGATGTTCATTGGTATGTCGTCGTGAAAGTGGGGTGGCGGGTGTCTTACCACACTTGGTCGAAATGCTCTTGGGAACGCACTTTGGGGTCGCGTTGCCATTCCAGCACTTTGGCGTATTTCATGTAGCTGCCGTGCGCTGCCGCCAGCGAAAGGGTGAGACCGTCTATGCCAGCGAGGATGCCACCGTGAAGGAGATAGTTGCTGAAGAAGGCTCCCAAGCCATGCACGACAGGTGTGAGTGCATGAACCTTGCGACCACTTTGGTAGATGACTTTGGCGCTGCGGCTGCTGAAAGGGCGTCCGGGCTTGCCGAATAGTTCGTCGATGCCGCGAAAGCTGAAATGGTCTATGTCGGCCTTCAGTTGCAGCGTGCCAGTGGTGGGCACATGGCTGTGTTGCGTGACATCGGTAAAGCGAAGGCGGTCATGGCGGTAGAGGCGTACCAGGTAGTCAGGATACCAGCGGCATGTTTTCATCCAGCGGCTGCCTACGTAGTTGCGGCGGCGGAAAGCGAAGCCGTCGTAGTGTGTGGTGTCTAAGTCCAGGTGACGGATAGCCTCCATCAGTTCGGGGCGTAGACGTTCATCGGCATCCAGCGAAAGCACCCACAAGTTTTTGGCATACTGGAGGGCAACGTTTTTCTGTGGGCCGTCACCAAGATAGCGCTGACTGACGACCCGTGCGCCAGCCTCTTCTGCCAGTTTCACGGTACGATCTGTGCTGAGCGAGTCCACTACAATCACTTCGTCGCACACCTGCTGCAACGAGCGGATGCAGGCGGTGATGTTTTTCTCTTCATTCAGCGTGGTGACAATGCCGGAGATGTTCATGTGGAGTGATGATTGAAGTTTTTTGCACCCCGAAGGCGATGGAAGCCTTTGGAAAACCCGACCAATAGGTTTTGTGCCATGTGTTATCGGTTATATGCGCCTGCCATCAAATTGCCGTAGTATAGCTCGATGGCGTCTTCAACGAGCTTGCGCGGCACGTTGATGATTTTGGCGCAGTGGTCGTAGACCTGCTCTATGGCGAGGTTGGGGTTGTCGTCTGTTTCGAGGAACAAGGGGAGGAGGACGTGTTCGTTTAGCAGCTCCGTGGACAGATAGCGGATTACATCCTGCACCTTGGGCCGTTCCATGTAGCGCCCGAAGGAGAAACAGATGCCTTCTTTCTGCAGATGTTTCGCCATCTGCAACGAACCCGTGTAACCGTGGACAATCCAGGGTTGGCTCCAGAAACTTTGCCGACGTACCTCAAGAAGCTCGTTGTAGGCTCTTACACAATGCACCACGACGGGCTTCTCCATCGTCTCGGCGAGATGCAACTGGTCGGCGAAAGCCTTACGTTGTAGGTTGAAAGGAGTAGTGCAGGCTTTGTCCAGTCCGCACTCTCCAATCATAGCATAGTGGCCTTTCATCACGTTACTCTTCAGCTGGGCAAAGGCATATTCGTAGGTGTCTGCATCCAAATGCCAGGGATGAAGGCCGATGCTGCGGACATAATGTTCTCCTTTGCGCGGATGGTGGGTGTGAAAG
>CAMURW010000274.1 GCA_947097635.1 uncultured Bacteroidales bacterium | reverse complement strand
CGGAGGTCAACGAGGTGTTCTATCGCACCTTCTGGCTGCTGATAGTTTTCGTGGCACTGCTGCTGTTCGTGACCATTGTGCTTATCAACAACACTATTCGCATAGCACTCTATGGTCAGCAGCAAACGTTGCAAACCATGTGCCTGGTGGGTGCCAAGAACCGTTTCATTGCACGTCCCTTCCTGTGGCGAAGCGTGCTGTATGGAGTGCTAGGAGCACTGATAGCCATCGTGCTGCTTGCCGCTTTGGTTTATATGTGGGCACAATATTTCGACACGGAAGTGCTGTCGCTGACTTATCTGGCTGCTTATGTCTGCATTGCAGTTACGTTGCTGCTGCTGGGCATCCTTATCTGCTTGATAACTACGGCATTAGCAGTAAGACGTTGTTTGAGGAACTAACAGCAACAGCACGGGTCGTGGAGCAATGTATTCATAGGTAAACTAATCATAATTCTATATATGTCACAAGACAAGAAACTTAAATCAAACGAAGCCACCAACGGTGGTTTTGATTTTGCCTTCGGCAAAACCAACTACATCCTGTTTGTCATCGGCGTTCTGTTATTGGCAATAGGCTATATCCTGCTGACCGGCGGCGGTAGCGACGACCCATCGGTTTTTAACCCAGCCATGTTCGATAATCGTAGGCTGGTGGCAGCACCTATCACCATAGTGCTGGGGTTTATTGTGGAGATTTTCGCCATCATGCTCCCCGACAGGAGCAGGAGAACGGAAAACAATAAAGACATAACAGAATGAACTCATTAGAAGCTCTGATCTTCGGGCTGGTACAGGGTCTTACAGAGTACCTGCCAGTGAGTAGCAGCGGCCACCTTACCATCTGCTCCAACCTCTTCGGTCTCAATGGCGCCGACAATCTTACGCTGAATATCGTGGTGCATGTGGCAACCGTGCTAAGCACCTGCGTGATACTGTGGAAAGAGATAGTATGGCTGTTCAAGGACCTGTTCAAATGGGAATGGAACGAGGGTACAAAATACATCCTCAACATCCTCATCTCCATGCTGCCCGTAGGCTTTGTGGGACTGCTGTTCAAAGACAAGGTGGAGGCCATCTTTGGCAGCGGACTTACTGTGGTGGGTATCTGCCTGCTTGTCACAGCAGCACTGCTTGCTTTTGCTTATTATGCCAAACCCAAGCTCAAAGAGCACATCACCCCCGGGAACGCCTTTCTCATCGGCGTGGCACAGGCTATCGCCGTGCTGCCCGGTCTCAGCCGTAGCGGCAGCACTATTGCAACTGGCCTGCTATTGGGCAACAAGAAGGAGAGCATGGCGCAATTCAGCTTCCTGATGGTCATCCCCCCCATTCTGGGTGAGGCTTTGCTGGAATTCAAGGACATCGTCGGTTCCGCCTCCAGTGCAGTGGCACAGACCGCTGTCTCCACCAGCGCCCTTGTCATTGCTTTCCTTGCCGCCTTCATCAGTGGTTGCCTGGCATGCAAATGGATGATAAACATCGTGAAGAAAGGCAAACTCATTTGGTTTGCACTCTACTGCGTGATAGTGGGTGTCCTCGCCCTCACGGTGTTGCAGTAAGCTGAGATCGTGTGTGTTCATACGGAAGAGTCATCGTCGTATAGGCGATGACTCTTTACTATCACTAGTTGTTAAGCATTCCAAGCACTATGTAATTTCCCCTATGGTACTAGAAGAACTGCATATCACCTCCGACCAGTTGAAAGAAGGGTTGGTGGTACCTGTGGACAAACCGCGCGGTTGGTCGTCGTTTCAGGTGGTAAACAAACTGAGATGGCAGATAAAGCGGGAGCTGGACATTAAGAAATTCAAGATAGGACACGCTGGCACGCTGGATCCTCTGGCCAGCGGACTACTGTTAGTGTGCGTAGGACCTGCCACCAAACGCATCGCCGAGCTACAGGAAGGCGAGAAGACCTATGTCGGCACAATGGTGCTGGGTGCCACAACCCCTTGTTATGACTTGGAACGCGCCGTGGACGTTTTCTATCCTGTTGCGCAGATCGACGAGGCTGTATTGGATGCCACCCGCCAGCAATTTGTGGGCTCGCAGCTGCAGGTGCCGCCGATGTTTTCGGCAGTCAAGATGAATGGACAAAGGGCATACGTGGCAGCGAGAGGACAAGCAGCAAAGCAGGCGAAGGAGCATCCCGCCTGTAAGGCTGATAATGTTTCCGGCAATGTCAACCTCGTCAGAGAGAAGAACGTAACCATTTATCAGCTAGACATAACGGCATATCGAAAAGGCATCACTGTGTGGAAGGACCCTTGTTTAGGTATTCCTGGCTTTACCCCTGGGCAACCAGTTGACGATGTTCCCCGCCCCCCAGTTCCCAGCACACAGCTCTATAGGACACCTTTAGGCATTGTGCCAAACTGGCTGCCCCAGATAGATTTCGTGGTACGCTGCAGCAAAGGCACCTACATACGCAGCCTGGCACGTGACTTTGGTCTATCATTAGGCAGCGGAGCCTTCCTATCCTCCCTTCGCCGCACACAAATAGGCATCTACGCCATATCTTCAGCCTACACCTTAAGTTAGCCCCCCAAAAGGTTCCCTGCCCAACTGTGACCGACGGCGCAGGCGCGAAGGAATAGACCACCTAGGAGAAGGGACACGCCGACCAGGCATCTCAGGCACCGGGATCGTGGGTGGCGGATTTAACGTTTGCATTATCAAATAAGTTCGCAATGACCGCTACTAAGAAGAGTGCCTTTATGTTGTCCTGCAGCGTTTTTCTGCAACCTGCCAGCCCATACCTGTAGCGATAAGGTTCGATGCCAGGAAGATAGGTGATTAATC
>CAMURW010000273.1 GCA_947097635.1 uncultured Bacteroidales bacterium | reverse complement strand
GGCACAGTGCCTCCAGTTCCTCCCGGACACGATACACCACGGTCTCGAATTCTCGCTGCCTTGCCTCGTCTTCTGTCATCAGCATTACTCGCAGTGAAACGAAAGGGCGCGCACATTGCATCACGTGCTGTTGCTCCCCCTCCCGTCTTCGTAGTGCAGCAGCTATTTCTGCTTCTTCAGCTTTACTAGGTTCGCGTCTATCGAGACGGTCAGCTCGTCGTGGTCGTCGTTCACCACGCCTGTGAAGTACAAGGTCTCCGGGTCGTCGATCGACTTGGTCGTAATGTTCACGGCATTGCCGCTGATAGTGTAGCCGAAGTCGAGAGTTCCCGCCTCGGTATTTGTCACAGTCTCTCCGTCCTCTAAAGTGGCCTGTGTCATTTTGATGTTCCATGTGCCCGTGTTTGCCGTGGCGAAGTTCATCTTCAAGTCGTAGGTACGCATGTCGCTGTCTGTAGCGTCGTTTTTTTCGATAAAGGACCCCGTCCAAATGGTTCCTTCCAATACCAGTTCTTTGCTGCAGGCTGTGGTGAGCAGCATGGCAAAAACGGCGATGGCTGCCAACAGTAGTTTCTTCATGTCTTTGTGGTTTTTAATAAATTGATGAATACACATTAATGTTTACTTCCATATCATCATTGTTTGCGGAAGATAAATTGCTGCTCCATCATGGGCATAAGCAATTCTTCGCCGTCGCCCACTATCGAAAAGGTGTATGCAAAAGGCTGCCCGGCCGCATTTGTTTCCGGTATGGCGAAGAGCTCACCTTCTATGATGCCTGCTTTGCCGCTGAAAGTGTAGGTGAAATTGGCGGTAACGTTGTCGAATCCGTTGTAAACGTAGGTGGGGTCGTTGCTGGATTGATGTAGTTTCCAGACGCCTGAGTTCCCGTCCTTGAAGTTCAACTGATACTCGCGCGTGGCGTAAAATGAGGAGTCCACGACAAGGTTTCCGTTATCGTCGTAGCCTTTCCTGTACTCTACCTCGGTACAGTTCCATGTGGTTCCGGCAAGTTTCACGTCCTTTTGGCACGCAGCCAACGTCAGCAAGGCAAACGCTGCCAGAATGGGGCTGACGAGTCTTTTCATTCTTTTCATCATTATTAATATTTTGAGTTTACAGATATGGCCAATATTTTGTGGTTGCAGATAGGGTGCTGCGTCTCCACCGACGATGGGTTGCGCCACTGCAGCTTTATTACGCCGTCTTTTCTGCCCTCACGTATACAAGTACAAGACCGATCGGGCAAATGTGTACGCGTTGACATTCTTTAACAAATGAAAGTCACCACATCAGTCTTTTCCTACGCAGCAGCAACTCGCTGCTCTCCTGTCCCTCTGAATAGTCGAACGAAAGCCTGGCACTGGTGGTTGCCTCCACGTTTCGTATGGAAAGGCGGGCTTCCACCCCTAAAGGCAAGGCCCCGTTGTCCATCCCGATATGTCCGAAGGGACAGAAAAAGATAGCGGGGTAGTCGTAGCCGGAGAAGATATTGTATATCATATCCCATTTCAATGATCCGAAAGGCACGTCATTGTCGTGTATATCGGTGAACTGCCCTACCATCAACGCGGCTAGATTGTCGAATTTCCCGGCGCGTCGTAGGCACATCAGCATGCGGTCCAAGTGATATTCATATTCGTCGAGGTCCTCAATCATTAGCACCTTCCCGTCGGTGTCTGGTTCGGAGGCGCTGCCCATGAGGCTACAGAGCACGCTGAGGTTGCCTCCCACGACGGGAGCTGTGACGTCGCCCTCCCTGTTGTATGCGCTGTATGGCTGGCCCACCTCGCGCCGCCTCTTTTTCGCGCCCTTGGGCGAATACACAGTGTGCACATGGTCGGAGAGCGAGATTGAGGGGTCCGCACTGCCTTCCGGGACACACGTGCCGAGATCGTAGGCAAAGCGGCCTACGAAGAGGGAATAGTAAAGCGACTGTAGCGAAAAGTAATCGGAGAAGTCTATGTGTCGATGGTCTCCACCCCACCGGACCGCCACATTGATAGGCATGGTGGCGTGCAGGGTGGCAATGCCGAGATTGCGCTGTATGTGACTATGAAGCACCGTAACGTCGCTGTAGCCCACTATCCATTTCGGCTGCTGCCTGAAACGAGACCAGTCAATTCTATCCACTATTCTCACCGTTCCGTACCCCCCCCGAGCACAGAAGATTGCTTTCACCTCCGGGTCGTCCAACTGTTGCTGCAGCATCTCGGCACGCAGCTCGTCGTCACAGCCAAACTGGCTCGTCACCTTACCGCCGACCTCGCGGCGGTCGTAGAGGTGCGCGGGAAGTTTCACCTTCAGCCCCCATTCCTGCTCCAAGACATGGATGAAAGGAGCCGTCTGTTCCTTGGTGACATAGCGTGCTGTGGCTACGATAGCCACGACATCACCTCTCTGTAGCAGCGGGGGTACAACGGTATTCATATATTATTGTTTTTCTTATGTGCGCCACGGCCGTGTAACTGATTGCAGAAAAAGATAGACCCGCCTGCCCGATAATTCACTTAAACGTGCAAGACAATGAATTTATAGAACCCACCTTAACAGACAATGCTGATGCCGGCCGCTTCCTTATATTCCCGAGAGCACAAAGGTTTTGAGCCAGTCTTTCAGATAGGCGCTTCCTCCGGAAGCTTGGGCATCGGCCACGAGCAGCAACACGCGCCCCCCGTTTTTCAGCCGGGGACCCAGGCACATACCCTCGTAGTCCGCCAGGCTATTGTCTATGAGGCGGGAGATGGAGGTTTCCCACTGCGTGAGCAGCCATTTGCTCAGCGTGCAGCCTTGCTCCATGGCGGCGGGGTTCACAACATAGATTTTGCATTTGGCGAAAG
>CAMURW010000272.1 GCA_947097635.1 uncultured Bacteroidales bacterium | reverse complement strand
TTATATCATAGAAGCCCTCACCTGGCTGGGCATCCAGTTCGATGAAGGCGTGCATGTGGGAGGTCCTTTCGGTCCCTATCGCCAAAGCGACCGCACCCCCCTTTACAAGCAATACGCCGATCAACTACTGCACGACGGATGGGCCTACTATGCCTTCGACAAGCCCGAAACATTAGAAGCCAAACGCAAAGAATACGAAGCACAGAAAAAAACCTTCCAGTACGACTGTCACACCCGCTACGAGATGGAGAATTCTTTGAGCCTCCCCGCCGACGAGGTGAAATGTCGTTTAGAAAGCGGAGAGCACTACGTGGTACGTTTTAAATTCCCCCCAGACACCGATATCACCGTCCACGACCTCATTCGAGGCGACGTAACGATGAACAGCAGCCTGCTGGACGACAAGGTGCTGTTCAAGAGCGACGGTATGCCCACCTACCATCTGGCCAACGTCGTGGACGACCACCTAATGGAGGTCTCACACGTCATTCGCGGCGAAGAGTGGCTGCCCAGTGCCCCTCTGCACGTCATGCTGTACAAAGCCTTCGGATGGGAGGACACCATGCCGCAGTTCGCACATCTCCCCCTGCTGCTGAAGCCCGAAGGCAACGGCAAACTGTCCAAACGCGACGGCGACCGGCTGGGCTTCCCCGTCTTCCCTCTGAACTGGCACGACCCCAAGAGCGGAGAGTTGTCGCACGGCTATCGTGAGCAGGGCTATTTGCCTCAGGCAGTGGTGAATATGCTGGCACTCCTGGGATGGAACCCCGGCACCGAACAGGAAATCATGAGCATGGACGAACTCATCCACTGCTTCGACCTCAAACACATCAGCAAAAGCGGTGCCAAGTTCAATGTAGAGAAAGCCAAATGGTTCAACCACGAATACATGCAGAAATGCAGCGACGAGGAGATCGCACGGATGTTCCAACCACAGTTACTGGAACACCATGTAAACGCCGCCCACGACTACGTGGTAAAAGTATGCAGCATGATGAAAGAGCGCCTCACCTTTCCATCGGAGCTATGGGACACCACGCACTATTTCTTCGAAGCTCCCAAGGAGTACAACTCCAAGGACATACAGAAACGATGGAAGCCCGGAATGACGAAGCACATGGCAAAGATTATAGAGATACTGAACACCGTGTCTTTCGAATACGACGCTATCCACAAAGCACTGCTGGACGACTACATCAAAGGCAAGGATCTGAACATGGGACAGGTGATGAACTCCTTCCGCTTAGCGCTGGTGGGAGAAACCAAAGGTCCCGACATGCTCTCCCTAGTGATGATGCTGGGCAAGGCCGAGACGATAGCCCGCGTGCAACGCGCCATTGACGTGATAGGAGAAGTAGGGGAAAATCAAGCATAACCTCAACCCGCATTGTATATTAATAATAATTACCGCAATGGAAGAAAATAATCAAGAGAACATTCAGGCTCAATATCCTGAACCACAGAGAGAACAAGACTATGCTGCCACCCCTGCAGTGCAGCAGCAACCCGTAATGCCCAAGCCCTCCAATGCCTGTGTGGTTGCTGCTCAGAGGCCTGCCACCAAAAGCAACAACCCCTTGTTGGGCATCGGTGTCATCGCAGCACTGATAGGTGTCATTGCACTTTTCGTCATGCATTTCGCCGACGGCAACCATGTAAGCAAGATTCCTGCCTCTGCTGTGGCAGACACCACGGGCGGACTTACTGTCGCCTATGTCAACACCGACACGCTAATGGCCAAATATCAGTATGCCATTGACCTGCAGAAGAAACTGGAGAGCCTGCAGGCACAGAAAGCCAACGAATATAAGAGCAAGGTGCAGAAATTCCAGAGCGATGCCGCAGCCCTTCAAAACGACTACCAGAACTACCTGAAGACCGGCGATCAATTCACCCTGTCGCAGCAGCAAGCCAAGGAAAAGAACCTGCAGAATGCACAGAACAATCTACAAGAGCGACAGCTCAAGCTACAGGAACTGGAAGGTCAATACGCTCAGCAGCTGCAACTACAGACAATGCTGGAAAGCGAGAAGATGACAAAGGCCGTCTACGCTTTCATACGCGACTACAACGAGAAGTACCTGCACTACGACATCATACTCAGCAAGAGCTTCAGCAGCAGCCCAGTGCTATATGGCAAAGAAGGTCTGGACATCACTGACATCATCGTGAAAGGTCTCAACGAAGAATATGCAGGTTTGGAAAAAGAAGAAGCAAAAAGCGAATCTGCCGTCAAGCCCGACAAAGGCAGAAAATAAGGCAGCACAACTTCTTTTTATAAGAAAAATGCGGCACCATCTTTCGATGAAGCCGCATTTTTCTTATGTATTGCCATCCCTTGTTGCGGGGATAACTCTATCTACAGGGAATGAGATATGTCATGCCAACAATCACAGCGTTGTTATTTCCAGTGCAACAATTATGTGCTTTGGGCTTGTCGCCAGTACTGGTACCATTTTGCTGATAGTTGTTTATCTCCAGCACGTTCAGCACATCATCCTCATACATCAGTGCAATCACGCCGTGTTCAAACCACAGACCGTATTCAAAGTCACCGTGACGATACGATACTCCCATGTTCAGGCTCAGGTCAAAACGTCGTATATGCTTGAAGAGGGGCTTGTCGCCCTTGTTGGTGATATAGGTGTCATAGTTAATTGACTCCATGGGATATCCTGGTGACACCCGTCTGTCGCCTCTATTTCCGAAGACACCGATGTTAGCGGCGGGGCCGAAGTAGAAATTCAGATACTGGCTGGCCACTTGCAACGGCATCTCCCAGCGCCAACTCACCAAGATGGGTATCTGGAGGTAGTAGGAATGATAGAAACCCTCGCGGTA
>CAMURW010000271.1 GCA_947097635.1 uncultured Bacteroidales bacterium | reverse complement strand
AGCAGGCACGCCTGCTAGGGTATCCCGACTACCTCACCTACCGTCTGGAACGCACCATGGCAAAGACACCGGCACGCCTCAGCGATTTTATGACGCAGCTCATCCATGCCGCCTACCCCGCCGCACGGCGCGACCTGCAGGAAGTGCAAGCGCTTGCCTCCACCACAACGCCAACCACTATCGCCCGCTGGGACTTCAACTATTATGCCGAGCAACTAAAGAGAGCACGCTATTCCTTTGACAGCGAGCTGCTGAGACCCTACTTCCAGTTGGAGAAAGTACGCGAAGGCATCTTCGCACTCTACAACAAACTGTATGGCCTCACTTTCACAGAGGTGCACGACATCGAGGTTTACCACACCGACGTAAAAACCTTCGAGGTGTGGGACAACGAAGGGCAGCGCTTTATGGGAATACTATACCTGGACATGTTTCCTCGCGAGAGCAAACACGGAGGTGCCTGGATGGCGGAATTCCGCGGACAGAAAGCACCAGACACACGTCCGCTGATACAGGTGGTATGCAACTTCACCAAGCCCGTGGGAGACAAGCCCGCATTGCTCAGTTTCTACGAAGTGGAAACCTTCATGCACGAGATGGGACACGCCATGCACGGAATGCTCAGCGACGTGCACTACGAAAGCCTCAGCGGCACCAACGTGTATCGCGACTTCGTGGAGATGCCCTCCCAACTGATGGAAAACTGGTGTCGCGAACCAGAATTCCTCAACTCTTTCGCCCACCACTACCTCACTGGCGACACCATCCCGCAGGAATACATCGACAAAATCAAAGCTAGCGACAACTATCTGAGCGGCTGGCTGTGCCTGCGCCAACTCAGCCTAGGTCTCATCGACCTATTCTTCCACACCATTCAGAAGCCGCTGCCAAAGGACGAGAGCATCGACAGTCTGGAACGCAAACACACGATAGAACTGCTGCCTGCCGTGGAAAACTGCAACACTAGCACCGCTTTCACACACATCTTCTGCGGAGGCTACGCCGCCAGCTACTACAGCTACAAGTGGAGCGAGATGCTGGATGCCGACATTTTCCAGCGGTTCAAGGACTGCGGGATCTTCGACCGCGCCAACGCCATGCACTTCCGCCAAGAAGTGCTTTCCAAAGGCGGCACCGTGGACCCCAGCGATCTATTCCGCAACTTCATGGGCAGCGACCCCGACCTCTCTGCCTATCTGAAACGCGACGGTCTTCTTTAACCCAAGACAACTAAGCCGCCAACCATAACCCCACAAAGAACAGTAAAAAGACAACACAATGCAAGAAGAAAACATACAGAAACAGATTCTGAAACTCTTTGCCAATGAACCATTCAACACCCTGAACACAAAACAAGTGGCCGCCCGCGTAGGTGCCTACGACAAAGCATCGCGGCAGATGGTCACCAGCACCATGCTGCAGATGGTCGAGGACGGCATACTGGTGCAGGAAGGACGTGGAAAATACAAACTGAACCCTCAGCATCTCAACGACGACCTGCTGCCAAACAACGTCGTTATCGGCACTCTCGACATGAAGCAGACTGGCAAAGCATACGTGATACTGCAGGAAGAGGATGCCGAGGACATACAGATAGCACCAAACCTCACCAACCACGCACTGCACGGAGACACTGTGAAGGTGCTGGTGTTTCCGCGCCGCAAACTGCACAAGCCCGAAGGACGCGTGGAAGAGATCATACACCGTGCCAAGACACGCTTCGTGGGACGCCTGCAGGTGGGCGACAAGTTTGCCTTCCTGGTGCCAGACAACCGCAACATGCCCGTAGACCTTTTCGTGCCACTCAGCGACCTGGCTGGGGCGCAGAACGGTGAGAAAGTGGTAGCGGAGATGACGGACTGGCCCAAGAACATGAACAACCCCGTGGGCAAGGTGGTAAACCGCCTAGGCAAACCCGGCGACAACAACGTGGAGATGCAGAGCATACTGGCAGAATTCGACTTCCCCCTTAGCTTTCCACAGGCAGTGGAAGACGAGGCGGCACGTATCGCCCCACCCACCATCAAGGATTTTCAAGGACGTAAGGATTTCCGCAATGTCACCACGTTCACCATCGACCCTGCCGATGCCAAAGACTTCGACGACGCCCTCTCGTTTCGCACGCTGCCAAACGGCAACTACGAAGTGGGCATACACATCGCCGATGTCACCTATTACGTGAAACCCGGCACCGCGCTAGACCACGAGGCCTACGAACGCGCCACCAGCGTGTATATGGTGGACCGCACGGTGCCCATGCTGCCCGAAAAACTGTGCAACGGCGTTTGCAGCCTGCGCCCCCACGAGGACAAACTATGCTTCAGCGCCGTCTTCGAGATGAACGACAAGGCACAGGTGCTGAAACAGTGGTTCGGCAAGACAGTGATAAACAGCGACCATCGCTTCAGCTACGACGAAGCACAGCAAGTCATTGAGACCAATCGAGGCACCCTCGGCGATGTCGTCCTCAAACTCAATGCACTGGCCACCATCATGCGCAAAAAACGCTACGCCGACGGCGCCATCGACTTCGAAAGCCGAGAGGTGAAGTTCCAATTGGACGAGAACGCCAAACCCATCGGCGTTTACATCGTGGAGAGCAAGGAAGCCAACTGGCTCATTGAAGAATTCATGCTACTGGCCAACCGCAAAGTGGCAGAATGGGTGGGCACCAACGGCAAAATGGCAGACACCGAGAAAAAAGGCAAGAGGAAAGAAACCGCAAAGACCTTCGTATACCGCATCCATGACGAGCCCAACCCCGAAAAACTGAACACATTCGTGGAGTTTGTAGGCAAACTGGGATTCAAAATCAACACCACCAGCCGCAAGTCCCTTACCAGAAGCTACA
>CAMURW010000270.1 GCA_947097635.1 uncultured Bacteroidales bacterium | reverse complement strand
ACACAACCAAACCGTGGGGAACTTAGAATTTAAGCACGGACATCATCATGCTGAAAGGTGCGGAAGTGGATGCGCTGACCTATGGACTGGGCTATCAGATTGTCGCTGCGCTGATAGGCACGGCTGCCTTTGCAGTGCTCTTCGGCGTGCCACGCCGCTATTACCTGCACTGCGGACTGGCTGGCATGGCAGGATGGCTGGTATATCTCGCCATTGTGCGATGGGCAGTTTTCACTCCCGCTATCGCCACTTTTCCAGCTGCAGTGGCAGTACTACTGACATCGCGAGGAATGGCAGTGCTGAAGCGATGCCCCGCCACGATATTTCTCGTCTGCGGCATCTTCCCTCTGGTGCCGGGAGGCGGGCTCTTCTGGACATCCTACTACCTCGTTGCCTCCCAGTGGCACGAAGCAGCCCTCTACGGAATACTGAGCCTCAAGCTCACCGTTGCCATAGCACTGGGCATACTGATAGGCGGCATGCTGCCGCGACAAACGCGACAAAAAAGAAAGAACAAGTAACCCTCCCACATCTTCCTCGCTCCAGTCTACGGTAGCACAGCACCGGCAGCCACCCTAGGCTTACGCCCAAAGCGTTGGAAACCATATCGTTGATATCAAAACTGCGATAGGGCAGCAGATACTGCCCACTCTCCGTGACCACGCCCACCAGCACGCCCAGCAGCCATATCTGCCAGCCGCGATGCAGCCAAAGCTGGTCCATAAGAAACCATGTGCAAAACACGTAAACGCTGGCATGAATAAGATGATCCGCGCGAATGCCAAATACAAAATTGTCCAGTGGCACGCCTCCCAACGGCAGCCACATCAGCAGTGCCAGCACCAAGAAATACCAAGGTGCAAGTGCCAGCCTTATCTGCCGGTGGAAGTAGCGATGCACGAAACAGCGGACAGCATTGCGTCCCATAGCCCACTCGCCTTGCAGCCTGCCGCACTTGTGGATGTTGCCCGTGGCGGTGTCCAGAACACTGGTCACCACGCCAAGCACATCGCTTTTGGCAACATAATCCTTTTGCACCCCCGCATCGCCGCGTATCGTCAACAACTCCCCTTTCGTATGCAGCACGCGATGCACCACAACCATGCCGTTTCGTAGGTAAGCGACAATGTCGCCGCGTCGCAGCTTTCTGTCGACCACTGCCTTTATCGTGACAGAAACCTTGCCACCCTGCAAAGTGGGCAGCATGCTGCCGCCCGAAGGCATAAAGGTGACAGCAGCACCCTCCCGCAGTGCCTTGCGCATCTCCTGCAATGCAATATTATTTATTTGCAACTGATTCAGCATATCCTGATAAAGTTCGATTACACAAAGAGCCGCCGCCACAGGCTATAGGAAAGAGCATAGGAAGCCTGCAATTATCTCCATTCGTTGCTATTATTGAAACGCGGGCTCAGCTGCGTCTCCCCTGCAGATCCTCCCGCAGACTGCCAAAACACAGCTGTGCAGCCGCCGCATCGGGCAAGCAGGAAAGATGATAAACGGGAACCGTGGACACTATTGCACTTACACAATCTTGTATCCAGTCGGCATAGCGAGCATCGTAAGCCAATATGGTAGGACAACTGGGTTGCACGGCAGCGACAGCGGCAGGAACAGAAAGGCGTTGTATCGTGTTTTGCGGAGCCTGGCTGAGGCGCACGATGGCACCCAGCGGGAAACCTTGGCTGTGGTAGCAAGGTGTCTTGCCGCTCCACGGCGAACCAAAAACGACAGGGAAACTTTCGGACAGCGACACGATAGGACTATCGTCGTTAAGCAGCCAGGAGTCCTCGACATTTTGCTGCCACAAACGTGCATGGGTGCTCTTGCCAGTACCGCTTTCTCCTAAAAACATCACCGCCTGTTCGTGCCACACCACTGCGGAGCTATGCACGGGCACTGTCGCCGCCTGCGCTGCCAACAAGGCGAAAGAGACCCACAGGCCGAAATGCAGCATCGCCTGCAGCGGAGGAGGAGGATTCGCCCGACCGCTGCGCATGTCGCGTATTCCTTGCAGCGATGCCAGTACGGCACTCTCGCCCGGCCGATATTGCAGGCACAGCGACGCACATTTTCCTCTACGGCTGGTCATCTCATAGCTGTACGCACCTTCTGCACTGCGGCGGAAGTAACTGTCCGTCGCTATGTCGGCAAAGTAGTAGGAGTAAAGGAGCTCGCCCTCGCAGGCCAATGGCTGTGGCTGAAACGTCACCTGCCAGTCGCTGGAGGAAGCCAAAGGACAACTGAGGGAAGACGTCTGTCGCTGGGGCGACGAGCCTGTAGACGCAGGCTCGGAAAAGTATTCGTAGCCTGGCACGCCGTGCAGCAGCGACACCACGTCCCTGCCCACCAAAACAAACCGATGGCCGGCGATATAGAATATCTCCCTTTCCATTATCCCATACCTGTCGCGGAACTCTTACACCGCAGGAATCAGTCGTTGACAATAATATCGTATTGCTTCAGGGCATCTATCCAGCACTGGGCATCGGCACTGGCGGTGGCATCGTCTACCATGTATTGCTGCGTCAGCAAATGGGTGACGTCCGGAAGTTCGAAAGGGTGATCCGCCAACTTGTTCCACAAGTACACGGAAGTCTCGTTGAGGGCCACCACCATACTGTGTTTTCCCGTTTGGGTTCCTTGTATCATTACATAAAACTCGCCGGCAGCTTCGCGTAATTTAAATTTGGAATCAATAATCATGATAGTGTAAGTTTCAAATAATTAATCTATCTATTCACCCTCGCCTGCCTTGCTGGGAGACTCGGCCTCCGTGGCCATGACTGCATTTTGCATGACTGCAAGGCTGTCGGCGCGGACGATGCTATCGGCTACATCTTGCGCGCGGGCTTCCTCGTTGT
>CAMURW010000269.1 GCA_947097635.1 uncultured Bacteroidales bacterium | reverse complement strand
AGTTCTAGGATACGGAAGGAAAAGAGATTTTTTCTCATACATTAGAAAGAAAGTGTATCTTTGCAAATTATTTCCAACTCTAACGGCACTACCATGGTTGCTGAAAAGCCTTTATTAGTATTCGTTCCACGACTGACGAACCGGCTGGGCTACACCTTAAAAGTGTTGTTGCACCACATTCTACAAGTGGATTTCGAGATTACAGAAGATGCCGACTTCTTCCTGCTACAGGAGAGACCCAAACTCTCGTATGGTGCCATGAGAGTGGCAGGAGCACCCTGGATCAAAGCACACGACCTCCTGTTTGCCACCACCGTCTGCGACCAAGAAGTGCAATTCACACAATATGAGGGACACGATGTACCTTTTGCAGTTTATGGACACGACCTGGACTTTCCTTTCGATATGTTAGCGGCCACTTTCTATCTCATCTCGCGCTACGAGGAGTACCTGCCGCACCGTTGTGACGAACACGCACGCTTCCTTGCGGAAGACAGTATGGCATTTCAGCGAGGATTCCTCCATATGCCTGTAGTAGACTTGTGGGCCAAAAAACTGAGCGAAAAGATACTTAAGTCGTTTCCCGATTTCGTTCTGCCACAGCGACATTTCGACATGGAAATCACTATCGACATTGATGCCGCCTACTGCTACAAGCACAAAGGCGCTCTGAGAAACATATTGGGAGTTATGCGAGACGGCCTGCATTGCCACAATTGGGACAAAGTAAAAAAGAGACTTCGCGTGCTATGCGACAAAGAGAAAGACCCTTTCGACACCTTCGACTTTATCCTGCATCTGTTCCGTACACACTCTAAGATACGCCTCATTTTCTTTGCACTAATGGCAGATTACAGCATGAACGACAAACCCATCAGTTACCACAACCCGGATTTTCTGCAACTGCTGCAACACCTGGACGACTTCGCCAAGATGGGCATCCATGTGGGATACAACTCATTCAACCACCCGGAACTAATAGATATTGAGTTGGCACGTCTGTCGAGCACCATACACCGCAATGTAGTTCATAACCGCTGCCATTTCCTGAGGTTGGCTATGCCTGGCACTTATCGCAACCTCATCCACGCTGGAATCATGCACGACTACACTATGGGTTATGCCAACCACGTGGGCTTTCGTGCCAGCATCAGCACCCCCTACCCTTTCTACGACATCAGCAACGACCAGGAAACTACGCTGACCATCCATCCCTTCGCCTGCATGGACACCACTCTGAACCGTCACCTGCACCTCACCACACAGCAGGCATGGGCAACCATCAGAGAACTAATGGACAACGTGGAAGCAGTAAAAGGCACCTTCAGCTGCATATTCCACAACGAAAACCTCAGCGAGAGCTCGGATTGGCAAGGATGGCAAAGGTATACGAAGAGACCATCCTCTACGGAGGACAGCTGCTACAGCATGACTGCAGGCTATTATAGCCGTAACATCGGCGTATTTTAATTTAATTATAGATATTAATATAATAATTTAATGATTATCGTCACAGGAGCAGCGGGCTTCATTGCCAGCAATGTAGTTGCAGCCCTCAACCACAAGGGCCACAGAGACTTAGTACTCGTTGATGCTTTTGGCGAGGACAGCAAAAAGCCCAACTGGGAACACAAGCATTACCAACTGCTGGTGGAACGCAAGGAATTTCCCTCTTGGCTGGAACTACACCACAGCAACATAGATTGCCTTATACACCTAGGGGCACGAACAGACACTACGGAATTTGACTGGAACGTATTCCTTAAACTCAATCTTCACTACACACAGCAGTTGTGGACTTTGTGTGTGCGGTACAACATACCATTCATCTACGCCAGCAGTGCAGCCACATACGGCGCAGGGGAACAAGGCTACAAAGACGACCACAATATAGTGGAACGCCTGCAGCCACTGAACCCCTACGGACGTAGCAAAAACGAATTCGACAAATGGGCACTGCAACAGGTGGCACAAGGATGCGAGCCGCCGTTCTGGGCAGGACTGAAATTCTTTAACGTCTACGGCCCCAACGAATACCACAAAGGACGTATGGCTAGTGTGATTCTTCATACATTCGAGGCCGTGAAGCGCACGGGAGAGATGAAGCTATTCCGCAGCCACAGACTCGACTTCGAAGACGGGAAGCAGTTGCGCGACTTCGTGTATGTAAAAGACATCGCCAGCGTGATGCTGTTTCTGATGCTCCACAAACCACAGAGCGGCCTATACAACGTAGGGACAGGACACGCCCAAAGTTTCCTGGAGTTGGCAAACGCCACATTCCACGCAATGGGGCTGGAACCCCAAATCACCTATATAGACATTCCAGAAGACATAAGGGATAAATACCAATACTTCACAGAGGCCGACATCAGCAAACTGCGGCAAGCTGGCTACGACAAGCCCTTCGCCAATCTGGAGCAGGGTGTTGCAGACTACGTCAAGCACTATCTTATGGAAAATATGCGTTGTGAATAACGATGATAGGAGACAAAGAGCACAAGAGTCCCGACCGCTCAATACTGTTAAACTCAATAATATATGTCCAAACCTCTCAACTACAAAGGCAATCTACAAAAAATCAAGGCATTCGTCTTCGACTTCGATGGCGTGCTGAGCGATGGCGGCGTGTATGCCATAGGCGAACAATTGGTACGCAGAACCGACGTAAAAGACGGCTTCGCTGTGCAATACGCCGTAAAGAAAGGTTATACGTTAGCTGTGATAAGCGGTGCCAGAGAACCTAGTATAGACCGTCGCATGCACGCTTTAGGAGTAGAGCAGGTGTACACGTGCTGTGCCAATAAACTAGAAACCTACCAGCAATTTTTACACACGAACCACCTGGCACCAGAAGAGGTGATTGTGGTGGGAGACGACATACCCGACTACGAGA
>CAMURW010000268.1 GCA_947097635.1 uncultured Bacteroidales bacterium | reverse complement strand
TCAAATGGAGGCAGTCCGAAAAGACACATGCGCCGGCATAGCCTACGCCCATGTCCGTGGTCGGATTAAAGTATACCTCTTCCAAACTGGTGCAGTCGCTGAATGCAAAGTCTCCCACACCGCAGACGTTGCTGTCTATTCTTACGGAGGTGATATTGTAGCAGCAGGCGAATGCACCATCGGCGATAGAGGTGACCGTAGGCGGGATGGTGGCATCGGTGGCATCCTTCTCGCAGCATATCAGGCACGTCTTCTGTCCATCGGCAAAGTAGTACTGCCCTTCATGGTAGGCGTGGAGGCACAAGGCGCCCCAGGGAGTTCCCTGCGCCGTGCCAGCGTATTCCACGGTGGGAACTCCGGCAAACGCGTCTTGCGCTATGCTGTCCACGGTAGCGGGGATGGAAAAGCAGCCCAGGCCATAGCATTGGGAGAAGGCACGCCTGCCTATTATCCTGACGGAGGAGGGTATCTCCACCGACACCAACCTGGTGCAGCCCCCGAAGGCGCCTTTATCTATTGCCACCACACGCATGTCGGCGCTGCCGTTGCTTACCAGCGACGGTATTGTCAGACGTATCGGGCCGCTTCCCTGGGCCGAATAATCCCAGCCCACGATTGCCGCGCCGCCTTCCACCACGTCGCAATATAGCGTATGCCCCGATGGCGTCACCACGTCAAAGTCTCTTGCCAGCAGCGGCACGGCAGCCAGCAGCAAGGTGCAGAGAAAGAATATATGTTTCATTGTGTGTTCCTTATCACTGTTCTTTGTCCTAATAATAATTGTTTTCTCGCGGATTCAGCGGCTCTTTTACGCCATGCCTCAATGCTTCACTATGGCCTTAATCCCATATTTGTCCTTGTCCCGAACCACCAGGAAGTATTGTCCTGCTGGCAGTTGGCTGATGTCCATCTCCGCCGTTGCCGTCTCGCTCGTGGCGTTCACGAGAGCCTTTCCATTCATGTCCAGCAGGGTTGCCGCGTATTTCTCTAATCCTTGCACTTGTATCGTCAGCCGCCCCGTGGTGGGGTTCGGCGTCACGGTGAAGTGCAGGGTTCCTGCCACGTCTATGCTTGCCGCCCTTGCGGAGTCGAAGGAGAAGAGGGCCGTGAAGAGGGTGTCCTGCGTCACCGTCACCGTGCGTGGCAGCTGCCATACGCCGTCCGACCATCCCTCGAAGAGGCAGAATGGCATGGTGGTCACCGTCAGCGTGGCTTCTTCGCCTTCCACATATATGCCGCCGCCGTCCACGGTGCCCCACTCGTCGTTGTTGGTGGCAGTCCGAACGTCATAGAGCTCCTTCGCTACGAAATAAGCCACAAAGGCGGTGTCGCTGACGAGATGCACTATGCGGACGCTGTCGGTCACTCCGTCGTTCCAGTGCAGGAACTTGTAGCCGTGGTTCGGCACGGCGGAAATGGTGTGGTCCGTCTCTCCGTGATAGCGGCCGCCGCCCGTCACGGTACCCGCCGCCTCGTCCGACGCGGAGACGTTCAGATCGAACAGCTGGTTGGCATGGAAGTTTGCCACGAACGACGTGTCGCTAATCAGATGTATCACCCGGGGATTGTCCGTGTTGCCGTCGTTCCACGCATCGAAGGAATAGCCTGGTGTCGGCACGGCCTCTATGGTGTCGTAGCTGTCGTTGGGCCAGCGTCCCCCACCCACCACATCGCCAAAACTGGCATTGCAGGGCACGGCGTTGAGGTTCCACTGCTGCGTCACAATGGGAAGATAATATCCTATGGGGCTGTAAGGCCAGGGAGTGTACCATCCCAGCTGAGGCAACAACATGTCGATGATGGCGGCATCTCCTCCAGCAAACCCATTGCCGCCTATACAATCTTCGTTGTGCAAGATGTCACTATAGTCCTTAATGTCACAGCCGTCCCGCAATATGTAATCACCAAAGCCCATAATGTCGAGATATATGGTAGGGATAATACCGGCGCGTCCGCAACCAACGCAATTGCTGTTGGTGGAGCCAAAGATGTAGAAATCCGAGTCCACATATACAGGGTTCTCGAAATATGCCTCGTACAGATAGCAGTATTGTGTATGCTCGCCGTTCCAGCCGCGGCTGAATTTCATGACGCGCGCCGTGGCGGTGTCCCACCTCACGGAATCCAGCAGCACCAGATCCAGGCCGTCCTCTATGTCGGTCAAAAAGGTGTGGTGCCTGCCCGTCAGCTGGTATAGGTACATATATTCCGGCCTTTTGCGAACCACTGCACTTGTATCTACGGTAGGGGGATTGTAATCTTTTAGCATGGCCACCAAACCATCCACTCTCATTCTACCGCCATGTGTGTGCTCCCATTTTGCCATAGATTGGTAACCCGTGTAATTATGAAACTCAAAGAAAAGACCGAAACAGCTGTCCACAATGCAATTGGGATAATAATTCGAGCAGTCGTCCAACCACTTGGTATAATAATATTTTTCGCATCGTGGCACCACGGGTATCGTGTCGCCGCAGCCGCTTGGAGTACTTAGCGCAGCCCAGGCCACTCCCGGCACTAAGGACATCGCAAGGACAACAATGGTATTAATTATTGTTTTCATATTAATAAATATTTTGTATTAACACTTTTGTTTGCTTAAATACTGAAAGGTTAGAAATATTGCTATTCTTTGACGCAAGAGAACGTTTTCTCTATCTCCTGAGGGAAAAAATGAATGTAGGTCACTGGATATGTAATACTATCATAAGCATAACGACATCTAATTGGCATTTTGTTTTCAATACTTGTGTGTCCTATTGTAACAGGCTGTGCCCTATCTGGACTTATGGAATGACAAGTTTGTCCATTTCCACTACTTGACACTCTTTGCGACATTAGATAAAGATGTGAAAATGGGTTGTTTCTCTCCCCACCGCTCCAAAGCAGATGCTCA
>CAMURW010000267.1 GCA_947097635.1 uncultured Bacteroidales bacterium | reverse complement strand
CGTGGTTTCGCTGCGCAGCAGCGTGCCGGCAAAGTCGTAGATGCCCACCTCCAGCTTTCCCTGTAGCTGCCGGCCGGGGCTCACAGTGTCGCATACCACATAAAGGTTGACGCTGTAGGGCGACTGTCCAGGTTCCGAGAGTACGACAAGGGGCTGGTAGAGACGTTTGGCGGCGTAGTGCAGCGCCTTCCAGTTGCCAAAATAGTCTATGCTGCTCCACGACGCCACCGGCCAGCAGTCATTGAGCTGCCAGTAGAGCGTGCCCCAGCAATGCCCCTTGCGGATGCGATGTGCCGCAATGCCCATTCCCGTGCCGTAGGCCTGGCACAGCTGGCTGAGGTAGAGATATCGCGACAGCGACACCTCGCCACTGGTGCTGCCGAAATAGCGTTGCATGGCCTGGTCCACGATAGCCACGCCGCGTACGTGCTTCTGGTGATTCCGCATGGCTGGCAGCGCAAGCATCGCCGATGCCTTTTCTTTTTCGGCCGCCGACCGTTGTCCCTGCGGCAGGAAGCCAAGGATGGTGCTAAGCTGCGGATAGCCTTGGAATCCATATTCGCTCATGAAACGCCCCGTCTTCTGGCGGTACATCTCGAAAGGCTGCTCGCCCCACCACACGCCCCAGTAGTGCGCGTCGCCGTCCGCAAGGCTTTCGTTGTGTCCCCACCCCCACACCGGCGAGGATGGCAGGTAGGGCTTCCCTGGAGCATATTGCTTCACGACACGTGCCAGGAGGCCGTCGGGACCGAAAAGGTCGTCGATGTTCTCTGCTATCTTGCGGCACTGTTCGGGAGTATAGCCATACTGCCGCTGCCAGCCCCAGTCTTCCCAGCCATTCTTCACCTCGTTGTTGCCGCACCACAGGACGATGCACTTGTGCTTGCTGAGGCGCCGTACCTGTTCCTCGGCCTCTATACGTGCGTTTTCCATGAAGGCGCTGTCGCCAGGATAGAAAGCGCAGCTGTAGTTGAAATCCTGCCACACATAAAGCCCCAAGCTGTCGCAGAGCTCATAGAAGAAGTCCGGCTCGTAGATGCCGCCTCCCCACACGCGAATCATGTTCATGTTTGCCTCCTTGGCGGCGCAGAGTAGCGTGCGATAGCGCGCTTTTTGCACCTCGTCCAGCACGGGGAAACTGTGCACGGGAATCCAGTTGGCACCGCGCATATAGACGGGCTTGCCGTCGATGATGAAGCAGAAGGCACCGCTGTCGCGCCGCAACTGCACGGATTGATAAGAAAGTGCCGGGTGGTGGGGCGAACCGTCATCCGTCTCCGCGTTGTCGCCCCAGGTGCCGAAGAAGCCTGGCAGGGACCTGCCACGCGCCGTACCTTCGGGCTGCCTGTCCGTCCAGCCTTCTATCCAGCAAGGCTGCCAGATGCCGCAAGTAGTCAGCCGAGGGCCCCAGTCCCAGCCCTGCTGGTAGGGGGCTGTGCGGGTGAAGACCCGATGGTCGGGGTAGCGATAGGGCTGCGCGGCCTCGCAACTGTCGTTGTAGGGCTGCACGGGATAGAAACGTACTTCCAGGGTGTTATCGCCTTTTCGGAGGAATGCGTCGATGGTGAAGCGCCAGGTGCGGAACATATTGTAGGCTTCCCCTACCCTGTGGCCGTTGAGGAAGATGACGGCGCGCGTGTCCAGCCCCGCAAAGACGAGGTCGCGATGGCGGGGATGCCTTAGCTGGCGTTTGGTGAGGGAAAAGGTGGTTCGGTAGGTCCAGATGCTGTCGCAGACCCAGGCATAGCGCTGCTCGTTGGTGTCCAGGAAAGGGTCCTGGATAATGGAGCTGTTCATCAGGTCGGTATGGATGCAACCGGGGACTGTGGCATCGCACCACTGACCATGACACTGGTATTGCCAGTCCTGCAAGGGCAGGAAATCGTCTTCATGGCGACAGGATACGAGGAGCTGGGCCGTCAGCAAAAGGAGCAGCAGGGCGCGAACAAGGTGCTTCATACTATTGCGGGGCTGGTGAAGGCAGGGGCTGGCATACATTAATTGAAACGATAAAAAGCCAAAGGATACTATAGTTTTTGGGGGAGAGGTGGCTTGCTGTGGCACGTGGAAGGGATGGCTTACAACTGAAACAATCCTAAGTTCAAATAACTAATGCATCTTCTGTCAAGGATGAGAGGCAAGAAATCGTGGGAGGAGATGCTTCTTTGCCCGCCGCAGGGGCGGCAGGCTTGTGTCTTGTTTGCGTCGGAAACCTCCGACCCATGCACGACCCATGCACGACCCTTGCACGACCCTTGGCCGATTTCAACAGTCCTCCGTATCGCCTGCTGGACTGCCGGGCTGCCGCACACCGCCTCCGATTGTATTCGGACAAACAGGTTTAGTGTGGCGGCGCTGCGGTTCTGTTTTCCATTCTTGTCACGGTTTTTTCGTCTTTAGGTGACGGAAGGAACAGTCTCGTCCAAAAGAGGACTACAGGGGCAGGTATATGACCTTCTTGGTCTCGAAGAACTCCTCCTGGAAGAACTGGGAGATATTGTAGAGGCGTGTCCCAGGGAAGGGCTTCAGCTCTTCGTCCAGGTCGCCTCCTTTCAGGTAGAGGATACCGTTGGGCAGGTCGTGATACGACACCGTGCTGATTTTGTCGCGCACCCAGGGTACAAACTGGCGCAGGTCGGTGACCGCCCGCGACACCACAAAATCAAAGATCCCTTCCACCTGCTCGGCACGCATCTGACGCGCCACCACGTTCTTCAGTCCCAGTTGCCGCGCCACATCCTGCACCACCATTATTTTCTTGCCTATGCTGTCCACCAGCAGGAACTTGGCATCGGGGAACATTATTGCCAACGGGATGCCCGGGAAGCCGCCTCCCGTGCCGACATCCAGTACCATCGCCATCTCGCGGAACGGCATCACCTTGGCGATAGCGAGCGAGTGCA
>CAMURW010000266.1 GCA_947097635.1 uncultured Bacteroidales bacterium | reverse complement strand
CCTCCCTTGCTTTCAGTATGACAACGGGGCGTTTGCTGTGTTCCATTCCTTCTCCGTACACCACGCCGTCTTCGCCTGCTTGATTCATCCACTTGTCCAGTAAGGTGCGTGCATGTAGTATCTGCTCCGCCGTGTCGGGGGAAAGGATTTGGTAGTCGATGTACTGTGCCTTCACTATGCGCCTGTCGCGGGCGTGGAATTTCGTGTTGCAGCGGCTCAGGGCGTACATATTGTACATCCACCAGTAGGCTGGCATCACTTCCAATTGGTCTTTTGCGACGTTGTTGTTCACCAGGGCGAAGGGGAAAGGAATGTCCAGCTCGTTGGGATAGTCGCCTTTCGTCAGCAGGCAATATGCGGCGAATCGGCTGTTGTGTTTCAGGCTGCAGCATAGGCCGGGCCAGAAGCCGCGTGCTGCCTGTAATTCGCCATCGGCGGTGCGGCTGTTGTGGTTGCTGCCCACCGTGGCACCACTGGCCAGGTTGCTCTGTCCTTCCACCAGCGCAGCGATAAGGAAGGAACTATTGTGATGCTGCTCGTGGCAGGGGAAAATGAGGGAATTGCTCACCTCTCCGCGCGCCAAGGTGCTGTTGTCGCCCACCACGGTGTCGTTGAGGCGCAGGCCATACTCCAACCTCACATTCTCGCCCAGTAGGAAACGTGCGGCGATGATACCGTCGCTCAGCTGACAACCATAGCCTACCACGCCGTCCGTCACCCTTATGCATTGCTTCATGCTGGAAGGGCTCTGTTGCGACGACATTATGCTTACGTTGTACATCAGTTGTGTGTTGCTCACCACGGCATAGTCGCCTATCGTAGCCTGTCGCCCGTCGCTTAGTTGCTCACGTGCCATCGTCTCCAGTTGCTGCAGCATCTTGCCGTGTCCGCGATAACGTGTCCATAGATATGCATCGCCTATCGTCATCCCGGGGAAAGGCAATATCCGTCGTGCGCCATTCTCGTTCATGGGCTCCAGCCATTTCAGCTGCTCTACGCCGCACATCTGCCCGATGTTGAACAGCAGGCAATGGTCGCCCACGTGGTATTGGCTCATGTACAGTACCCTGTGTAGGGCACAGTGGCTGCCCACAGTGCTGTCCACGAGGCAGCAGTCTGCGATGCCTTCGGGCAGCGAAAGCCCCTCTCCGTCATCCACCATCGCGTGGGTCACGATACCTATGTGCACCGTACCCACGAAATGGTTGTTGCGGATTTGCTCTGTTTCGAAGGGGTCTTCCACAAACAGAGTATTCCAGTCCTGTGCCCTGTTGCCTTGCAACTTCAGTTGGGCAATTTCATTCTTTGTCAGCAGACGATACATGGTAAACGTTAATTTCTTTTCTTTAATAAATAATGCCGCCGTTGTCTTATAGAAGCAAAAAACAAAACAACGGGCAACGGAAACCCTTAGCGGCTTTCCCGTTGTCCATTGTGTTCCTACTTCCTAGCAGGAAATTATTTGTATTCTGCCAGGATGGCGGGAACCTTGTCGGGAGTGAGACGTCCGTACACCTTGCCGTCCACCATGGCGACAGGTGCCAAACCGCAGGCACCTACGCAGCGCAGGCAGTTGAGGCTGAATTTGCCATCTGGAGTACACTGCCCCACTTCGATGTTCAGCGCGCGTTTGAAAGCGTCCAGCACTTTCTCGGCACCGCGCACATAGCAGGCGGTACCCATGCACACATCGATAGGATGCTCCCCCTTAGGGGTCATGGTGAAGAAAGAATAGAACGACACGATGCCATACACCTTGCTCACAGGCATGTGGAGTTCATCGGCCACCAGTTCCTGCACCTCGGCGGGGAGGTAGCCGAATTTGCCCTGCACTTGGTGCAACACATTGATAACTTCGCATTCCTTGTTGCCAAACTCGGCGCAGATATCCTTGATAATTTTAACTTTGTCTTGCGACAGTCTTATTATTGCCATATTACAAAATTTTCGATTTTGAATTAATAATTAGCAATTAGTAATGAGCAATGGAGTATCTGGATTGCCTGCTCATAATTACTCATTACTAACTACTCACTAAGATTTATATCTCCACGCCACTTTCCAGCTTATCGCTCTTGTCGAAATAGTGGGTGTGCAGCAGGTGATGCGACCTTTCGCCGCAGGGTTCTACCAGATATTCCTTGTACAGTTTGATGATATCGGGATTTTCGTGGCTCTTGCGGATGGGCTTGTTGCGATCTTCCTGATAGATAGCATCCTGACGGGCGCGGATGATGTCGGCATTGCCGTGATGGAAAGGCTGACCGGCGCCGCCCACGCAGCCGCCGGGGCAGGCCATCACCTCTATGGCGTGGAAGAACTCCTTGCCCTCGCGTACTATCTCCAGTAGCTTGCGGGCGTTGCTCAGGCCATGGGCGATACCAATGTGTATGTCGGTGCCGTTAAAGTCCACATGAGCGTCGCGAATGCCTTCCATGCCGCGCAGGGCGGTGAACTCCACGTCCTCCAGTGTCTTGCCGGTGAAGGTCTCGTAGGCGGTGCGTGTGGCAGCTTCTATCACGCCGCCGGTGGTGCCGAAGATGACGGCGGCACCGGTGCTGCCGCCGAGAGGACTGTCGTAGTCTTCCTCGGGTAGGGCGGCCAGGTCTATGTTGTACTGCTTGATGAGGCGTGCCAGCTCGCGGGTGGTGAGGCTATAGTCCACATCGGGATTGCCGTCCACCTTGAACTCGTCGCGTCCGCATTCGTATTTCTTGGCCACGCAGGGCATGATGGAGACACAGACGATGTCTTTGCGGTCTATGCCCATCTTCTCGGCCCAATAGCTCTTGGCGATGGCGCCAAACATCTGCTGGGGACTCTTGGCGGTGCTGGGAACGTCCAGCATATCGGGGAAGTTGTGCTCGAAGAAGTTCACCCAGCCGGGGCAGCAGCTGGTGAGGATAGGC
>CAMURW010000265.1 GCA_947097635.1 uncultured Bacteroidales bacterium | reverse complement strand
GTCTTAGCCGCATCATGGGACACGAAGCACTGACCGTGTGCCTGGTGATTGCCAACCGTGCCGAAGGCACCTTCCTGAACGAGTACCACGCACAGATGAAACAAACGATTCTGCAAGTGATACAGAGCCTGCTATAACGCACCCAATTATTAACATCATGCACCGCATCCTCACCACACTGCTTTTATTCCTGGCTTTTTCTTCGACAGTTTCTGCTCAAACATCGTATATCATAGAGCAGGTGGGCAGAGACGTGCATCAGATTGTGCAAACCTTGGGAGCCTTTGTAGGCAATGAACGTGCCGAGAGTCAGAGTTTCGACATCACTTATATGCCTCCAGGCAACGGAGTTGAAGGGGTAATGGTTGTCAATACAGCGGACTACCGTGTCACCTTCAAAATGGATTCTAGGGAAGGTGTCTGCTACCAAATACTGCTGGACACCCGCAGTGCCGACTTCCTCAACGACTTTAACAAGTTGTTCCAAACATATCCCACTGAAAACAAAAGCCATATGGTGCACATACTCGCCTTCGGCGACAAGTCCATACGTATAGAAGAAAAGCCCTCCAGCAGCACACACAAACGCTCATTCACCATTGAAGAATGCTGACTGCCAGAAGAACACATTAATATCACAACTGCACACTAACCCCATTTACTACTTCACATGCATAAATCTGGTTTCGTAAATATCATAGGCAACCCGAATGTAGGCAAAAGCACGCTGATGAACGCTCTTGTAGGCGAAAAGCTCAGCATTATCACCTCCAAAGCACAGACCACACGCCACAGAATCATGGGGATAGTGAACAGCGGCGACTTTCAGATTGTCTACACCGACACCCCTGGCATCGTAAATCCCCACTACAAGCTGCACGAGAGCATGATGGGATATGTGGGGACGGCACTGCAGGATGCTGACATCTTCCTTATCGTTACCGAAGTGGGCGAAACGCTGAAAAATGCCGCCATACTGCAAAAAGTGACTGTCAGCAAGAAACCGGTCATCCTTGTTATCAACAAAATAGACCTCAGCAACCAAGAGACCATACAGGACAAGATACGCTACTGGCAAGAACAGATACCCACGGCGGTGGTGATACCCGCCAGTGCCACAGAGCGTTTCAATGTGGACAAGATTTTCGACACCATAATGGAACTGCTGCCAGAACACGAGCCTTTCTTCCCCAAGGACGAGCTAACCGACCGCAGTATGCGTTTTTTTGTCAGCGAAATAGTGCGCGAACACATCTTGCTGCTATACGACAAGGAAATTCCCTATAGCTGCGAGGTGGTGGTGGACCACTACGAAGAAGGCGACAAACTGGACCGCATCAACGTGACCATCTTCGTGGAACGCGAAACGCAGAAAGCCATTATCATAGGATACGGCGGCAGCGCCATCAAACGGTTAGGCACAAACAGCCGCAAAGACATCGAAGAATTCACCGGGAAGCACTGCTTCCTGGACATCCGTGTGAAGGTGATGAAAGACTGGCGCAATAGCGAAAACGCCCTCCGCCAGTTCGGCTACGAAAACAAGTAGCCACACGTCCCTTTCTCATTACTCCCCACTTTTGTGCGTCATCTCTCGTAAAAATGCATCTCCATGCAGTACCTCCACACCGTTTCGGTGAGGAGATACTGCACGCTTTTGCCGTCGGCAATTTGCTTACGGATGTAGCTGCTGGAGAGTTCCATTAATGGACAGTTTCTCACTATGGTAATGGAGGGGTGTTTTTCCCATTGACCCAGAGGATGTTCGGGACGGGGGTACACATAGATGTGATAATGTTCCAAAATATGCTGGTAGTTACGCCATTTATCGAGGTGCCTCAAGTTGTCGCCGCCCATAATCAGGCAAAACTGATAGTCGGGATACTGCTCTCCGAGCTTGGCCAACGTCACCACCGTGTAACTGGGTATCTGAAGATGCATCTCCACGTCGCAGGCACGCAAGCGGAAATTGTCATCGATGGCACGGCGCACCATTGCCATCCTGTGGCAATCCTGCAGCAGACTCTTCCGCTCCTTGAAAGGATTCTGAGGGCTCACCACGAACCACACCTCGTCCAAGTCGGTATGTTCCAACATTACGTTGGCAATAACCAAGTGTCCTACGTGGATGGGATTGAAGGAGCCGAAATAAAGACCTATGCGTTTCATATTATTATCGAGGGACATTGCAGCTCACTTCCGCTCTTCGTTACCTAAAGGTGGCAGGCATTAATAGTATTTGTATCTGGAAATAATGCCGATGTGGCGCAGTTTAGTGCCTTTGAAAGTGTATATCTGTCCCACCTCGTTGGCACCGCTTATCACCTTTAGCACATGAATGTCGTTCACGTAACTCTTAGGAAACTTCTTAAAGTAGACGTTGAAAACGTCCTGCTTGCTCATGCCGGCATGAAGTCCGTTGTTTAGCACAATATTGGTATCGGTAATTTTGCCGTCCAGCATCTCTACTAGACCCGTGTGGATTCCGTAATACGTATCTATATAGCTACCGTCCAGCCGACGGAGCGTGTTCACAGCCACCTCCATGCTGTCGAAATAACGTTTGTAGCCTATATCACGCGACCACAGAAGTTGCGTCGCCGTGATGTATTTGTCCATGTTTTCCCACTTGCCAAAGGGATACACCACCATATCCGCAAGGGTATAGATTGTCATGGTGTCCGTGTATATCTTCACATCCTTAATCATATATTCTGGGCGCGCATGGGACATCATCAGCACAGCTTTGGCACGCGAGCTCACTTGCTGCGCCCCTACCACACCCATATTGGCAATCAGGGCTATAACGAGGATAAGTTTCTTCATTACTATTACGTTTACTAAGTTAACGTCAACGTTTTGCGCATAGTATGCACATCGCCAACGAGATTGCAAAAATAACTTTTTTTTTCATAATGTC
>CAMURW010000264.1 GCA_947097635.1 uncultured Bacteroidales bacterium | reverse complement strand
TGACAGAAGCAGCCATTAATGCACGCCGCGACAATTTGGAGGGCATGAAGGAGAATGTGATTGTTGGACATCTGATTCCTGCTGGCACAGGTCTACGTGACTATCAAGACCTGATAGTGGGAAACCGTGAAGAGATGGAAGAAACAGCCAAAGAAGAAGCTGTGGAGGCATCTCAAGCTTGAGCATTGGTATGATGTCTCCGCACCCTCGGAAACGTAACAAATGATTATATCACGAGGCTCCATGCCCTGCGACACCTGCCGCAGAGGGAGTCTCGTTTTTTCACCATTCATGTCTAATGAATAACTCTTTTTGTAAACAAATTATTGATTATTATGGCAAAACAAGAGAACCCCGGTATCAAAATAAATGTAAGCCCCAGTGTGGGAACTGGCACATATAGCAACCTAGCCATTATCAGCCACACGCCTACTGAGTTTGTGGTGGATTTTGCACAGTTGATGCCCAGCAACCAGCAAGGTGAGGCCACCGTGCAGCAGCGTATCATCCTTGCCCCTGTGCATGCCAAACGTTTACTGGCAGCACTGACAGACAATGTTAGGAAGTACGAGGAAAACTACGGCACCATCGACATTATGCAAGGAGCAATGGTAAACTCGGGCCGCAATGGCACGTTGCCCTTCCCCGAGTTGGATCCTCATGGCAATGCATGATGTAACGCCCGCAAATGTTAAAACGACATTGTTGTGTTAAATGATTAGCGAAGTTAATAAAATCACCTATCTTTGCAAGTTGGAGTAGGGGTGTCGGAGTGCACTCATCAACATTGTCAATGATAAGAAAATCAATAAAATAAACCTTACAATGAAAGATATTTTTGATAGAATCAAAGAGTCGACGGGTGGTCCTCTGGGTCAGTATCGCAAAAAAGCCGACGGCTATTTCATGTTTCCCAAACTGGAAGGTGAAATAGGACCAGAGATGACGTTCCACGGCAAAAAAGTGCTAAACTGGAGTCTCAACAACTATCTGGGCCTTTGCAATCTGCCCGAGGTGCGTGAGGCCGATGCCGAAGGTGCACGTCGCTGGGGTCTGGGAGCTCCCATGGGAGCCCGTATGATGAGCGGTCATACCAGGCACCACGAGGAGTTCGAACACATGATGGCAGGCTTCATTGGCAAGCCCGCTGGCTTCCTGCTGAACTTTGGCTATCAGGGTATGATATCCATCATTGATGTGCTGACCACCATTCGCGATGTCATCGTGTACGATGCCGAAGCCCATGCCTGCATTATGGACGGCCTGCGTTGCAGTGCTGCCAAACGTTTCGTTTATGCTCACAACGACATGGACAGTTTCCGCAAGATGCTGGACAAAGCTCTCGTACTGGCCGAGAGGCAGAAAGGCGGCGTGCTGGTGATTACCGAAGGTGTCTATGGCATGGCTGGCGACCTGGGCAAACTGGATGAGATGGTGGAGATCAAGAAGGAATATCGTGTTGCCGGCAAGAGTTTCCGCATCCTTATCGACGATGCTCATGGTCTGGGTACTATGGGCAAGCGTGGTAGCGGCACCCCCGAACATTTTGGCGTTGAGGACGAAATCGATGTCCACTTTTGTGCTTTCGCCAAGAGCATGGCCCTGATCGGCGGCTTCGTCGGTAGCGAACCCGAGATTATTGAGCATCTGCGTTTCAATATGCGCAGTCAGATTTACGCCAAGAGCCTGCCTCTGCCCATCGTGTACGGGGCCAAGAAACGTTTGGAACTCATCATCGCTCATCCCGAATATCGTGAGAAATTATGGGAGATTACCAATGCTTTGCAGAGCAGCCTCAGAGCCGAAGGCTTCGATCTGGGCAACACGCAGAGTTGCGTGACCCCTGTGTATTTCAAGGCGGGTGTCGACGAAGGCACCAACGTGGTGGTGGACCTTCGTGAAAACTATGGTATCTTTTGCTCCATTGTCACTTATCCCGTGGTACCCAAAGGCCAGGTGATGCTGCGCATCATTCCTACCGCCTCCCACACCGTGGAACAGGTGCAGCATACTGTGGCAGTCTTCAAAGAGGTGAAAGACAAACTGGACAAGGGTTTCTACGACAAAGAAATGCCTAACATGCTTGTTCGCTAAGGCGAACAAAGCATAATTAGCAATTAGTAATGTCATGTCTTCATGTTGTTATTAATTGCTAATTATTTATTGTAGCTTATTAATTACGCAGTATGAAGTACCATTTAGTATGTAAGAAGTGTGGCAAGGCGATAGGCGATTTCGGCCAGTGGTTCGTGCAGGATCAGAAGTGTGAATGCGGAAGCAATTATGCCGAGGTGGTCTACGACAATGCAGACTACCGAAAACTAGATACGCTGGCTACTGGCAGTGCCGCCAGTCTCTATAAATATTTCGATTTCCTGCCCCTGGAGCATAGGGAGAACATCGTGTCCTGCGGCGAGGGCGCTATTCCCATCGAGGAGTGGCATTTCCTGGAGCGTATGGCACGTCGCAAGTATGGCGTAGACTGTCAGGTTTTCGTCTATCGTAACGACCTGAATGGTGCTACAGGCACTTTCAAGGATATCAGCGCCAGCTTGGCTGCCAGCGTGATGAAGGAAAATGGAGTCAAGGAGTTTACCCTGGCATCCACGGGCAATGCTGCCACCAGTTTCGCCACCTATCTCGCCAAGGCAGGCATTAGGTTCACCATATTCACACCTTCGTTTACCGATCCAGACACGCTGAAGGCCATTCGCAAGACAGGACAGAACCTCATATTGAGCGAAGGTGACTACGGCATCGCCAAGAAGGATGCCGCCGAGTACCACGAGAAGAATCATGTGCTTATCAGCGCAGGCAACATCGACCCCATGCGCATAGAGGCCAAACGCACAATGGTGTTTGAATATATGCGCCAGCTTGGAGGCATGCCAGACGTATTTGTGCAGGCCGTGGCAGGTGGCACT
>CAMURW010000263.1 GCA_947097635.1 uncultured Bacteroidales bacterium | reverse complement strand
TAGGCTACGAGATACGCTGCCACCAGCCCATTGCCTTCGACCTCACCTATTGCTCCCTCATGGGTATGGGCGTGCACACCCTCTTCAACCAGGGCTGTACAGGATGCATGGTGTATGTGGACCATCAGGGCAACGTAGCGCCACTCTACCTCAAGGACATTCAGGAGCCCGCTACAGGCAAGATACTGCCACGGCTGGTGAACGTGGACAGCAACAAGGTAATGAGCTATGTGAACGGCATCATGGACTACATCACCCCCGCCGACTACGAGGTCGCCAAGCAACATCTTCCTAATCCCGAAGTATACGACTTCAAGAAGATTCTCAACTGGAACTAGCAGTACTATCCAGCATAATGATATGATGTAGGGGCGAATGATTATTCGCCCCTATTTATTAACTGCTATGTTCACCTCCGCCACGACGATACACTCTACACAAGACTTGGAGGGATGGGGCAGAGAGGCCCTTTCATTTCAACAATTGTTGCTTTGCTGGACCGTGGCGAGGCAGGAATACCATATCTTTCTCTGCTATTACTTGTTAGGTTACTGTCTGAACGATTACTTAAGGAAGGTGCGAGGATTGACGGGTGTAGTGCCTTTCCAGATTTGAAAATTGAAGTCGCAGGTGGCGGCTTCGGCTTCGGCATATACTTTGCCCAGCACCTGCTTGGTTTTGACGGCTGATCCCTCTTTCACGCTCACTGAGGCGAGATTTGCATAGACGCTCATGTATTCGCCATGGCGCACGATGACACCCTTGGTGCCGTTGGGACAGGTGAAGACACGCGTCACCGTGCCGTCGAAGATGCAATATACGGCGGCGCCCGTAGAGCAGCGCAACTCTATGCCGTTGCTCATGTTCTCGCCGCCACTTTCGTGCTTGTAGCGCCCGAACTCGCGGATGACGCTCTTGTAGAAGGCGGGCCAGGAGAGTTTGCGTTTGTTGGCTTCAAAATCGTTACTTAGTGCGTCGTCGTAGCGAGGTGTCGCGGCTGCGGGTTCATTGCCTTTACCACCTTCCTTGCTGCCTTGGGAGGTGCTGGTGTTGCTCATCGTTCGGCTGGCGTTCTTCTTGGTACGTGCCTTGGCCACTTCTTCGGCGATGAGTTTCTGTATCTGCTTCTCCAGTGTTTTCTTCTCTTGTTGCTTCTTGGTGATTTGCTGTTGTAGTTTCTTCTGGTTGGTCTCTGCCGTGTTCAGGTTGCGTTCCTGCTGCTTCTGCTCCTTGGTGAGCTGCGTGTGCTGGCGTTGCTCTTGGCTGAGCAGCGAGGTCTTTTCGTGGCGTTGTGCCTGCAGTTGAAGGGTAAGGTCGGCAAGTTCCCTTTCGCGTTGCCGGATGAATGTGGCCTGGTGCTTACGGTAGGCACTGTATTCGTGGTAATATTTGTTGCGCAGGAAAGCTTTGTTGTAATTTGGGGTGTCGAAGAGCAGGGCGATACCATTGAGGTTGTCCTTCTCGCGATAGAGTGTGCGGATTACTTTGGCGTATTCGTTTTTTAGGCTGTCCACATGGTTGTGCATGATGGCTACGCTGTCCTGCGTTTGCATAATCTGCTGGTTCAGCGCACTCATTTGCTGGTTGATGTTGCGGATGAGACGGTTGCGTTCCTTGATTTTCTTGTCGAGGACTGCCAGCTGGTTCTTGCTGAGTTTAGCGTTTTTCTTGGCGTTGCTGAGCTGGCGGTCCAGTTTTTTGAGTTCTGCTTCAATGCGGTTCTTCTCTTGCTGAAGTTCTTTTTTGCTTTGTGCCTGCAAAGATGATGCTGGGCAGAGTAGGAGTGCGACGAAGATGCAGGCGATGATATGTTTGAAAAGACAGAGTTTCATTGTGGATTGGGAATAAAGCGATATTTCGAACTGCAAAATTACACATTATATTTATTTAAGAACGGCATGGAGACCAGAAGTTTTCAAACGCAGGATGTTGAAAAGAAGGATTCCGTCACCCGCTCACAATCGTCACATCGCTCGTGCCTGGTCCCGTGGGCGATACCTGGATACGTGTGTGTATGCGGTCGCGGAGTTCGGCGACGTGGCTGATGATACCCACGCGCCTTCCCCCTAACTGATGTAGGCGGTCTAACGTGTTGATTACCACCTCCAGTGCCTCGGCGCTGAGGGTACCGAAGCCTTCATCGATGAAGAGCGTGTCCACGTTGATTTTGTCCTTGTTGATGGAGGCAAGGCCCAGTGCCAGTGCTAGGGAAGCGATAAAACTCTCTCCGCCGCTGAGGGATGCCGCTGGACGTATCACGCCCCCCTGGTGTTTGTCCTCGACGTTGATGATGAGTGAGCCATCGTCGCAGCATAGCGTGTAGCGGTTGGTAAGTTGCAGCATATAATAGTTGGCTTGTTGTAGCAAGGCCCGTAGCACATAACTTTGTGCCAGTCTCTTGAAACGGTCGCCTTTGTCGCCGCCAAAGCAACTGTCCAGCACATCCCAGTCGTCGCGACGTCCTTGTGCCTCCTGCAGTTCTTTGCGCTGCTGCGCTACCTGGGCTGACCTCTTCTTATCTTCGTCCAGCAGTGTTTGTTGTGCTGTGAGTTCTTGCTTTACATCGTCCAGTGCCTTTTGTTTCTCCTGATACAGCACACTCCGTGCGCTCAACAGTTGCGAGAGTGCGTCATCGTTCCATTGCTGGATTTCGTTTGCAAGATCGTCGGGAATGCATAACTGTAGATTTTCACGCCGTCGCCGCAGATTCTTCCAGACACCTTGCTGCTCGTTCCACTGGCTTGTGAGTTGATCTTGCTGTTCGCGCAACTCCTTTATTTTGTCATTGTCTATGTGCAGCATCAACTCTTCGACTTGTTGCCGGGTGGGGTGGGGGTGTTGCGTGAAGTAAGCGTCTATTTGCTGGCAGAGTACTTTCCTTTTTTGTGTGATAAGCTTCTGCTTGCTCACTATATCCCGTATCTTCTTATCAAAGG
>CAMURW010000262.1 GCA_947097635.1 uncultured Bacteroidales bacterium | reverse complement strand
TCTCAACGACGCTTGAGGAGTAAAAACCATGCATAAGCAGACAACACTTGAAACTTCTGACTATTATGATATCTTACTGACGGAAGGAGGTGTCTGCGTTGATAATCTTGACGAACTCGCGCACGGCGTGTTTCACATAAGATTCTTTGCGGACGATGTAGCATCCTTCCATGGACGACATCTTCTCGTCCAACGGCACGAATGCCACGTTGGGGTTCATCTTGGCGGAAGCTTCGGACAGGATGGTGATGATGTCGCTGTTTTCCACCAGGGAAAGGAGGTTGTTGATGTCGTTGGTCTCCAGCACCAGGTCATATTTCATCCTTACGCGGGCGCGCTCAATGACGGCATCCAATACGTTGCGTGCCTGAATGCCAGGAACGGGAAGTGCCATTTTGTAGCCATTAAGGTCGCGCAGTCCCAGCGCACGGCGGTGGGATAGGGAATGGCATTTGTTCATCACCACTGCCAACTTGCTGGTGAAGAGAGCGTGTGCTTCGGTGTTGGGGATTTTGTCCAACGAGCGATAGGAGAGCGCAATATCAATTTCGTGATGTGTAAGCTCGAACATCAAGGCCTCCATCGTACGAACATGAATGTTGACTTTGACGCCGGGAAACTTCTTCATGAAGTCCAGCACCGTCTGTTTCAGCAGGGGGCTGAAAGTGTAGGTGCTGCCAATTGTGATTTCGCCGGTTTTTAGTTCTGTGGCGTTCTTAATGGCGTCCATGCAGCTATCGGCCTGATGCAGCGTGTTGAGCACTGCGGGCATCATTTCCTGACCTACGTCGGTCAGCGCCACGTGGCGTGAGTTGCGGGAAAGAAGTTTCACGCCTATCTCTTTCTCCAACTGCTGCATCTGCTGCGACAGGGTGCTCTGGCTCATGTTCAGTAGCTTGGCTGCCTCGGAGAAACTTTTCAGTTCTGCAATCTTTGCGAAATATCTCAATTGCCTTAATTCCATGTTAATAACGGTTTTGTTAGTGTTTCGAAGATTAGATTTTAATATTTTAATATTTTAAAAGATAACAATGTTTACAAGAGGATGGAAAGCGGTAATCGTTAGGGTAACTTCTTCATCCTAATTCCTAAATTATCGTAGAGGCAAGGATGCGGCGGCTCCTTAAACTTTACACTTTGCAAAGGTACGTAAATATTTTCATATTGCTGTTTTTTTTTTATTTTTTTTCTCGATAAAATATGTAGTATTTTAGCAAATGTTTAATTGTTAGTATGTTGCGTAGGCTGTGATTTGCGCTTTTTTTTGTCCTGAAAAGATACATTAGATGGAGGAACTGAAGGTATTTTGAAAAGAAAAATTGAAAAATAAGTGATAATTGGCGAACAAATATCCTATACCGGGCGCGTTGTTTAGTAGATGCATAGTGTCTCAAAAACAGCACAATGTAGCCTTTTTTCATGCCGTATAATCAATCATAATGTTCCCGACAAGGCATTTGCGAGTGAAAAATATAACATGAAAAGGTATATGTTAAATGATGGCAGTAAGAATAAGTACTTGTTTATCGAATGCGGTACGGCGAAAGAGATGGTGCGGATCGGGAGTGCGGGGGGTACTGAATAGCCCATGGCGGTAAGGAAGCCTAAACAAAAGTCCGCAATCATTATCTCGAGCACTCCTGTGAGAAGTCGTCGCCGTGCCTTGCTTGGTTAGAGACTGCGTCGGAAATCCCCGACCCATTCTCGACCCATTCTCGACCCATTCTCGACCCATCTCCAGTATTTGGTGCAAGGGTTGTCTCGTAAATATATCATGCAGCTTTCAATTCGTTTATGAGTTTAAGTCCAAATAACAGGTGCATATTGAATCTTTAGAAGTTTCATTTTGCAAATGCATCTATCATCCATATGCAAAGTTACGGATTCTCATGGCTTGAAAGAACAGACAGAACTTGTTGTAGGCTGTCATAATAACCTACTACTCACTTGTGTCCTGCGGGACATTACTTTAGCATGCATTCTTGTTGAAATAGTGTTCCGCCAAGGGTGCATAAAGAAGGCTTCGTTAACACACAGGTAAAGTCCCTGGGGGCAACCTAAAGTGCGGCCCAATCTAGGTCTTTTACAGGTAGTCACGAACCATCTTAGGAAAGGAAGATTATGGAAATTTTGTGGATTAGGCAATCTTTTTCGTGCAGATGAAAAAATATTAGTATCTTTGCAATCATTTTTGTACTATCATGGAAATAAAACTATATGATAAGCTAGACGATTCCGTCGATATTATTTTTCTTTACGGTAACGAAGTTGCCGCCAAGCTGTTGCCTCTGCGAAAAGATGAGGTGACCTACCTCAGCGAGCGTCGCAAAGAGAAAAAAGATGTCTGTTTGACGCTGGAGCGTTTGCCGCACAAAATGTATGTGCAGTGTTTCGACCCCGATGTGCCTACCAGCGAGACATCGGAGAACCTGCGTCGCGCAGCTGCCACGTTGCAGCAGCGGATGGCGGACGATGGCGTGGACACTGTGGCTGTGACGGGAGCGGGATTGCTGACAGAGGAGGCAATGGCGTTTCTGGAAGGGCTGAACATGGCAAACTACCGTTTCGATAAATATAAAAGTAAGAAAGATAAATGCCTGACCAAGGTCTTGGTGGACAGCAACCTCATGACCGAGGATGCCCTGCGGGACAACCTCGTGCTGTGGCGCCACGTAGATCTCTGCCGCGACTGGGTGAACGAACCTGTGATGTATTTCAACGCAGCACAGTTTGCGGACTGCGTAGCCGCCGAGGCCAAAAGGCTGAAGGTGAAATGCACGGTGTATGGCCAGAAGCAGATAGAGAGCATGAAGATGGGAGGTTTGCTGGCGGTGAATCGCGGCAGTGAGGATGAAGCGCGATTCGTGGTGCTGGAACACAAACCTGTCGACCGTGTGAACGCACATCCCGTGGCACTGGTGGGCAAAGGCATCACTTACG
>CAMURW010000261.1 GCA_947097635.1 uncultured Bacteroidales bacterium | reverse complement strand
CTGGATATGTTTCCTTACCCCAGTGGAGCAGGTCTTCACGTAGGACATCCCCTGGGATATATCGCCAGCGACATCTATGCCCGCTACAAGTGTCTGCAGGGTTTCAACGTGCTGCACCCCATGGGCTACGATGCCTACGGATTGCCAGCAGAGCAATACGCCATACAGACAGGACAACATCCTGCCATCACCACGGAACGCAACATAGCACGCTATCGCGAACAATTAGACAAAATAGGCTTCTCTTTCGACTGGGACCGGGAAGTGCGCACCTGCGACCCCCACTATTATAAATGGACACAATGGACTTTTCTGCAGCTCTTTGGCAGCTATTATTGCAACCAGACGCAGCAGGCACGCCCTATCAGCGAACTGGTGGAGGTTTTCGCCATACAAGGCACTAAAGGACTGAATCTGGCACAGAGCGAACCACTCTCTTTCACCGCCGAGGAATGGAACGCCATGAATCCCGCCAAGCAGCAGCAGACGCTAATGAACTACCGTCTGGCATACCTCGCCGACATACCAGTGAACTGGTGTCCTGAGCTGGGGACAGTGCTGGCCAACGACGAAGTGGTGAACGGATTCAGCGTGAGAGGCGGCTATCCCGTGGAACGCAAGTTGATGCGCCAGTGGAGTCTGCGTATCACTGCGTATGCACAGCGCTTGGTGGACGGTCTGGAGACAGTGGACTGGACCGAGAGCCTCAAGGAGATACAACGCAACTGGATAGGGCGCAGCTTAGGTGCCAGTGTCGTATTTCCTCTCACCGCCAAGGTCTGTCATAATAATAAGGATCTTCCCGAAGGTTTAGAGATATTCACCACACGTGCCGATACCATTTTCGGTGTCACCTTCATGGTTCTGGCTCCCGAACACGAGTTGATAGAGAGCATCGTGACTCCCGATCGGCGCAATGAGGTGATGCAATACGTGGCCTGGGCGAAAAACCGCAGTGATCGCGAGCGTCAGAGTGAGGTGAAGAAGGTGAGCGGCGTATTCACAGGTGCCTATGCCATCAACCCCTTGACCAAGCAAGAGATACCCATCTGGGTGAGTGACTACGTGCTGATGGGCTATGGCACAGGTGCCATTATGGCAGTGCCTGCCCACGACAGTCGCGACTTTGCTTTCGCCAAACATTTCCACCTGCCCGTCAAGCAAGTGGTGGTACCAGAAGGCGAAGACCCTAACAACCTCACAGACCCCGATACTTGGACGGAGAGCAAGGACAGCAAAGCCGGCATCAGCGTGAACAGTGATTTCCTCACTGGCAAGAACGTAAAGGACTCCATCAAGACCATGATAGACAAGTTAGAGGAACTGGGCATAGGACACCAGAAGATGAACTTCCGTCTGCGCGACGCCATCTTCAGTCGTCAACGCTACTGGGGCGAGCCTTTTCCCATATTCTATAAGTCAGTGAAGGACGATGATGGCAACGACATTGCCATGCCTTGTCCCCTTCCCGAAGAGTGCTTGCCACTGCAGTTGCCCGAGGTGAAGGCATACAAACCTACCGTCACCGGCGAGTCTCCCCTGGGCCACGCAGAGAAGTGGGCCTGGGACATCAGGAGTAGACAGGTGGTGGACAAGAGTCTTGTCGACAACGAAAACGTTTTCCCCTTGGAGTTGAGTACTATGCCTGGATTCGCGGGCAGCAGCGGCTACTACATGCGCTACATGGATCCCCACAACGATGAGTGTTACTTCAGTCAGCAGGCCGTGAACTACTGGCAGAACGTAGACCTCTACGTGGGGGGGGCGGAGCATGGCACGGGCCACCTGATATATGCTCGCTTCTGGAATAAATTCCTCTTCGATCTGGGACTCTGCGTGAAGGAAGAACCCTTCCACAAGCTCATCAACCAGGGTATGATACAGGGACGTAGCAACTTCGTGTATCGCCACAAAAAAGACAACAACCTGTTTATCTCGCGCGGCCTGATAGGCGACGGCAAAGCTTATACGATGGATGATGTCACCCCCATTCATGTGGACATCAACATTGTGAGCAACGACGTGCTGGACATCGACAAGTTCCGCCAGTGGCGTCCCGAGTTCCAGAGGGCACGGTTTGAGATGGAGGATGGCAAATGCGTCTGCGGATGGGAGATTGAGAAGATGAGCAAGAGTATGTACAATGTGCAAAACCCCGACGACCTGGTGGAGCGCTATGGTGCCGACACCCTGCGTCTCTACGAGATGTTCCTGGGTCCCGTGGAACAAGCCAAACCCTGGGACACCAACGGCATAGAGGGCGTGAGCCGCTTTATGAAGAAACTGTGGAAACTCTACTGGGGTGACGACAGCGGTACAGGCTCCTTCTGCGTGAGCGACGACAAAGCCACCAAGACTGAACTGAAGCTGTTGCACCAAACCATAAGGAAGATTACCGACGACATAGAACGTTTCTCGTTCAACACCAGCGTCTCCACTTTCATGATTGCCGTCAATGAATTGGCCAGTCTGAAATGCAACAAGCGCGAAATACTGGAGCCTCTGGTCATACTGATTGCGCCCTTTGCTCCCCACATCGCCGAGGAACTGTGGCACTTCATGGGACACGACGACAGTGTAACCACGGCACAATGGCCTAAGTTCGACCCCGCCATGCTGGTGGAAGACGAGTTCAACTACCCTGTGTCCTTTAACGGCAAGACGCGCTTTACCATGCCGCTTCCTATGGACATTTCACAGGGTGATGCCGTGCTGCGTGTCCTAGCCACCGATGATGCCAAGCGTTGGCTGGGCGGCAAAGAGCCCAAAAAGGTAGTCTTTGTCCCCAAGAGAATCATTAATATTGTCTGCTAAGAGTTTTCTGATTTTATGATAAGTCGTCATTATATGAGGGCGAAAGCCTTCCAAGCAATATATAGCCATGTGATGAGCCACGAGGACGATGTCGCCGTCACGATGAACAAGTTCCGGCGCCGACTGGAGGG
>CAMURW010000260.1 GCA_947097635.1 uncultured Bacteroidales bacterium | reverse complement strand
AAAGTCCCAAATAGGCTGAGCCTTAGAATACCTCCAGGCCTTTGCCCTATGTGTCAACGAAGCCTTCTTCATGTCCCCGGCGGCACATTATTTCAAAAAAGTGTGCATGCAATAGTATTGATACACCGGACGCAAATGAGTATTAAGATATTATGACAGCCCACAACAAGTCCGGTTTTCTCTTCCTAGCCATGAAGAATTTGTAACTTTGTAAATTGATGATAGCTTCATAGATAACTAGAATTTTGCAAGTTAGCATAAGCCATCCATGCATCAAGTAATGGAATGGGTCGGGAATGGGTCGGGAATGGGTCGAGAATGGGTCGGGAATGGGTCGGGAATTTCCGACCCATTCCCGATGCAAACGAGGCACAGCGGCGACCTCTTTTAGGAATACCCGAGGAAATGATTGCGATAATCCGCATTACCATCTAAAGGAGGCGAGGCGGGACGCTGTATTTTCCCGCCTTGCTATCGAAACTTCGCACGGCTACCTTCGCATTCTTTAATCCTTGCGGCTAGGATACTCGGCGGACTATCATTTTTATCTTCTTTTCACATGGACAAAGTCATGGGGGTACGCCACAACAATGCCCTATTTGTGATTTTTGCGGATAATCATTATTTTCTGATAATCCTCCACGCCGCCCTATTGTTCATGCTGCCGTCCCACGCGTCGTACGGCCACAATGCGAGCTGGTTCAATTGCCCTAACACCGTCTAGGCTTCGGGAGACGGTGCGGCCCAAGGTGGTGTTAGGATGGTATAGCGTCCTATCGTGGCTGGCGATAAGTCGTAGCACTGTGGTATGAGGGGGGGGTCTGGATTTGCTGTGAATTTGCGTTTGGGGTTTCCGGACATAAAAAAGGGAAATCCTCTTGGATTTCCCCCCTTTTAAATCGTTGTAGAACGGGAGACGAGCGGTCCAATTCTTGCTGACGCAGATGCTGAACGTAGATAGCCTTGTTTCTACGTTCCCTGTTGATGACAGACGGTTTGGTGAACTGCTGACGACGACGAATCTCTTTGATGACGCCGGTCTTCTCAAATTTTCTCTTGAATTTTTTCAGTGCACGTTCGATGTTGTCACCTTCTTTAATAGGAACTACGATCATTGTTAATACCTCTTTTTCTTTTAGGGTTTAGAAATAAATTGTTTAATATGACGAATCAGTTTAGAACTGAAAATGTCCTTCTGCAGCGGCATCCTTTATAGCTGCCAACACGCCTTTCTTGTTGATGATGCGCATGCCCTTGGCACTGACCTTCATGGTGATCCACATGTCTTCTTCGGGGATATAGAATTTTTTGGTATGCAGGTTGGGAGCAAAGGTGCGCTTGGTGTGAATGCGGGAGTGGGACACTCTGTTGCCCGTAATCACTTTCTTGCCGGTAATTTCACAAACTTTTGACATTTCTCTTTATTCTTTTTAAAAATGATAAATTACTTGTATAGCGTTCTCCCTTCGTGGAGTACTCTTGTTCCGAAGCTTTTCCGTAGGAAGAAAACGGGTGCAAAATTCGTATTTTTTTTTGACGTGACAAAATTTTTTTTGTCACAGAAGTCACTTCTCAATATTATTTAACATATATATAAATGTATATATCACATAACATGGTTTTTATGTATTATCCAACAAAAAGATTTAACATATTTTTCTCAGCCAGTTACAGCGTTATTTACATCAAATTTCTTATTTTTTTGCTGTGGAAAATGATATTTTGCTTACTTTTTCGTTATAAATGTGCAACAACTTTGTAAGTATAAGAATGTCACTTAGTAACAAGATTATTTCATGGTATGGCGAGCATCGGCGCGACCTGCCCTGGCGAAACACAAGAGACCCCTACCGCATCTGGCTTAGTGAGATTATCCTGCAGCAGACGCGCATAGAGCAGGGCAAAGACTACTATCTCCGCTTCTGCCGCGAGTATCCCACTGTGCATCAACTGGCCATGGCTTCGGAGGATCAGGTGCTGAAAAGCTGGCAAGGTTTGGGATATTATTCCCGAGCCCGTAACCTTCACACCGCTGCTAAGTATATAGAAGAAGAGCTACATGGCGTATTCCCAGACACTTACGATGAAGTACTGAAACTAAAAGGTGTGGGCCGCTACACTGCCGCTGCCATTGTCTCGTTTGCATACCGCCTGCCCTATCCTGTGATAGACGGCAATGTGTATCGCCTCATCAGTCGCCTGTACGGAATCTTCACTCCCATAGGTAACGATGTGGCTTACAAAGAGTTCGATGCTTTGTTAAGGAAACTGATGGACGCGAACAGACCAGATCTGTTCAATCAGGCTATGATGGACTTCGGCAGCACATATTGCAAGCCCACAGGCTGCGACTGCGAGCATTGCATTTTCTCGCAGGAATGTGTGGCATACCATACAGGACAGGTGTCTGTGCTACCTGTCAAATATCTGGCTCCCTGCATAAAAGACCGCTATCTCTATTACCTCGATATCCACTTTCAGAAGAGCAGCACAGAAGGTCCGCATACCCTTTTGGAATATCGTTTCCTTCGCCAGCGCACAGAAAAAGATATATGGAAAGGGCTGTATGAGTTCCCTCTTCTGGAGACGGCACACCCCATCCCTCAGCCCCGTATCACAGAAACGCTTCGGCAGCATATTGCAGAACTTACAGACGCTGAACCTGGGGTAGTGAAGATCAGTGACAAGTATGTCCATAAGCTCACGCATCGCACCATCCATGCCGTTTTTTGCACTGCATTTTTCGACAAAGAGGTATTCTGCCGCGACAAAAAGTCTTTTGCAATACTCTCGGAAGAGGTGAAAAAATATCCTGTCTCTAGGTTGATTGACAGATATTTGACAAAATGAAGGAGAAGTTTATCCGCACATATAAGGAAAAAGTACTATCTTTGCGTTTTAAATTGTTTAATCATTTCCGTTGTATATTCGTTTTTTAAATTAATACAATATGGTTGG
>CAMURW010000259.1 GCA_947097635.1 uncultured Bacteroidales bacterium | reverse complement strand
CAAAATAAATGACGGCGAAATACGTTATATGAAAAATAATGTGATGAAACAAGGAAGCCGATTGGGGGAACATCCGGGTTCAAACCCAAGAGGCAATCAAATCAGTATGTAAATATGTAAAAATAATACTTTGGACCTCACCTAAAAACTATATGAATCATGAGGCATAGAATACTCTTATTATTCTTTATTGCTCTATTTTCCACCACAATGGCGCAACAGGTAGAGTATATGCGTCTCGACGTGAGGGGCAGTGTGAAGTTAAACGACCACCACTCCTCCACTATTGTGGGGCAGGATGGCGACAACACCATCATCTTTGCTGCCAAAGGCAACCGGTTGCTGGTGGTGCCAAGCACGGGCAAGACCCTTAAGACCATCCCCCTGGAAGAAAACTACGATGTGTTGCCTAAGGTGGCTACCGTGTATGGCGGCAAGGCAGCGATGCTGTTCATGGTGCGCGAGAAGAAGAAGATGCTGATACACCGCGTGGTGGTGAACCTCGCCGACGGCACCACGAAGACCGACATCCTCGTGGACGAGAAGGTGGATCGCGACGATGGCACCTATATCTTCCACTCCATGACCCAGGACAGAAAACATACCGCCTTGCTATATTCTCACCTCAGCGAAGAGAGCCATAATGTGGCCTCGCGAGCCTATATGCTGGATGACTTGTTGAGTACGATATGGAGCAAGGAGGTTACCCTGCATGCCGCCAGCAGCGTGGCTGCCACCGACGACGGGACGATGTGGATACAGGGCCAGGCACCGCACGAGGGTGAAGCCACCCTTCAGCTGCACCGCCTGACGAAGGACAGCTACAAATCCTATTTCTTCTCCGTGGACGAGCACACACTGTATGGGACAGCTATCGCCAACGTGTCGTCGCAGCATGTCACCGTTTGCGGAATGGAATATGCCGGTTCCAAAAAACGTCCCGGCATCCTTACTGGTACGGCGGTGGATATGACGTATGCCAGTGGAATTGTCGCTATGTCCTACAATTACGCTACCGAGCAGTTGGAAGGCATCAACGTCCACACCTTTGAGGCACGCGAGATCAGTGCTTTCAATGACGATCGCCCCGGCAAAGAGTATAAAGATGCTAAAGTGGCAGGTATCATGATGATGGATCCTGTACCTACATCGTATGGCAGCGTGCTGGGATGTCTGGAGCGACAGATTCACGTCACTGTGGAAGGGAACGGCATAAGGACTACCAATTATGGCACCCGCGCCGCCCTTATCGCCTCCATAGACACTTTGGGCAACTTCCGTTGGACGCATCCCATACGCATAGGTTTCTTTGTAATAGACTATAGTCCGCTGAGTTCCATCTTGCTGCCGCTGAAGGACGACGACGTGGCGTTCGTACAGACCGAAATGCGCGGTGCCCCTGCTGCCTATCAGCCCGACGAGCCGCTGCCTCTGGTCAAGCTGGCGGTGCGTCCGCAGCTGGCCATCTATACTTTCACGCCCGAAGGCAAGGTGACGAAGAAGCTGGCCGACGAAACCATGCAGTCTCTCGTCATGCCGGGCTATTGGAAAAAGAGCGACGACACTGCCGTCTTCCTTTCCGGCATGATGAAGAAAATGGTTATAAACACCTTCTCCTTTCGCTAGCCCTATATGGGCACGCCTTTTCGGCATCATGCGGCAGCAGTATTTGCATGTTGGTGTGATTTTTCTCTAATACTTGTAATAATTTTCTTATTTTTGCAAATTATTTCGCAGGCGATACTGCGGCTAAAATGCTATTATGCAAGTAGAAATTTGTGTCAACTCGGTAGAGAGCGCCGTTAAAGCAAAGGCGGCGGGAGCCACGCGAGTGGAGTTGTGCCAGAACCTCAATGAGGGCGGCACCACCCCCAGCATGGGTGCCATAGAATATTGTGTGCATAGGCTGGAGTTGCGCACGTACGTGCTGGTGCGTCCGCGACCGGGCAATTTCGTGTACAGCGATGCCGAGACGGCGGTGCTGCTGCGCGACATAGAACTGTGTGCCCTGGAGGGCGCCGATGCCGTGGTGGTGGGGTTTCTTACTGCCGACGGCGACATCGACGTGGAGAGGACACGCTGTGCCGTGGAGGCGGCGGGTACGATGTCCGTGACCTTCCATCGTGCCTTCGACGATTGCAGAGACTGGCGCCAAGGGCTGGAGGACGTTATAGCCTGCGGCTGCAACCGCATCCTCACCAGCGGACAGGCTGCCACAGCCTTCGAAGGGCGCAAAACGTTGGCGGAAATGGTAAAGCAGGCGGCAGACCGCATCACGATACTGGCAGGCTGCGGCGTGACACCGGACAACGTCACACAGCTCATCAAAGAGACCGACGTGCAGGAAGTGCACGGCAGCTGCAGGCACACCTTTGGAGACCTCACGGAGACCGACCCCGACACCGTGCGGGCCTTGCTAACGAAAGCCGCCAATGCCTGCTTGGCATAGCAAAATAAGAAAAGGACTATGAAAATAAGAAATATTGCATTACTCTCCTGGGCAGCGCTGCTGCTGTTCTGCGGCTGCAAGAAAGACCACTTCATCACAGACCGCCAATACCGTAGGCAGGTGGAGCGGGACTTCCAGAAACGCCGCCCGCTGGCACAGGGACGCGACAGCGTCCTTTTCGCCGGCATGGACACCCTGACGCTGCACGAGCAGGAGGCGCTGAAGTTCCTCTACGCCTATATGCCCTACAGCGACCTGGCCGACTACGACCAGCAGTTCTTCCTGAAGCAGGTGCGCGCCGCCTTCAAGGCACGGCAGGATTTCGCCTGGGGCACCACGGTGCCAGAAGAGATATTCCGCCACTTCGTACTGGTGTATCGGGTAAACAACGAGGATTTGGACACCGCACGCCTGTATATGCAGCAGGCGCTGAAGGAACGTGTGAAGGGCCTCGGTATGTACGATGCCGCACTGGAGGTGAATCACTGGCGTCACGAACATGTGGCATATCGTGCCGCCGATGCCCGCACCAGCGCTCCCCTGG
>CAMURW010000258.1 GCA_947097635.1 uncultured Bacteroidales bacterium | reverse complement strand
GGTAAATTTTCTGTTAGTGTATCATCCAATCTCTGAAAGTCAGATGTGGTTTGTGGAGTATATGGGAGTCGAACCCATGGCCTTAAGATTGCGAACCTTACGCTCTAGCCAACTGAGCTAATACCCCTCCAATCTCCCCGCACAGTAAAGGTTGCCTTTTCTATGGGGTGATTGTCGATGTTTTTTTGCCCCCCAGTCCGTTTCTCCTTTCCCAGGGTGTCGGAGGGCTGAAAAAAGGGACATCGTGGTGTCCCTTCTTCTGTGGAGTATATCGGAGTCGAACCGATTACCTCGTGACTGCCAGTCACGCGCTCTAGCCAAGTGAGCTAATACCCCGCCTAATTTCAGTTTGCAAAAATACAATCTTTTTTTAAACCTACCAAATTTTTTTTTCTTATTATTGATAATTAAACTATTATGTTAATATCCTCGTCCTCAAACATCCCAATCTATGCCTTTAAAAGCATCTTTTTTGTCGTCAGCCACGTCTCTATGTTGTCTATATTGCTTTTTATCTCTGGTTTCGAAAGGGTTAGAATGTCTACATACATTCTCGTCTTGGTAATCCTTGTCTCTGTATTGATTGCTATTGTTCTGATTGCGAGATTTTTCCTGCAGCGTAGAAAGCCTTCTGCTGCCCATCTTCCACAGGCGAAAGTCGAACCACAGGAATACGACGAAAAAGATGAGAGAGAATACTTCTGCCCCGTCGCCCATATTGTCCGGTATCATTAGTAGGGCGTCGAAAGTGCCGTGCAGTAGCATGGGGATGAGAAAAGCCATCCACAAGTTCTTGAGAGTGTTGCCTTCGAATTTCGCCAGTGCAAAATAGAATCCCATCACCACGCCGAAGAGGAAATGTCCCGGCACAGAGAGGAAAGCACGCGTAATGCCTGTGTGCAGCTGCGCAGCAAAGTCGCCGGGTGAGAAGACGTAGCCGATGTTTTCCACGCAGGCAAATCCTAATGAGATGCAGGCGGAATACACGATGCCGTCGAAATATTCGTTGAAATGACGATTGTTCCACACGCACAGCCATAATAATGTCAGTTTGCTCAGTTCTTCGCAGATACCGGCGACGCAAAACCCCTCGAAAAGGCCGGAGGCTATTGGCATTGTACCCTTGAAGACGTTGAGCGTACTCACTATCTGTTCTAGAAATATGGCGGGAATAGTGGATAGCGCACCAAACAACAAGCCTTTCACCAGCATGGGCAGAGGCTCTTTCTCGCATTTGTCCTTGGAGTAGATGAAGACAAGAAGCACTATAACAGGCAGGATGGAGATCCCCAGTAGCAGATAGTAGGATGTCGTTTCTGTCATTCGGAATGACATTGTTTCAATAGTATCGGGATAAAATTTTTGCAAAGGTACAAAGTTTTTTCGTATTTTTGCAAAACAATAAATCTGTGATGCTGCAGATTTATTGTTTAAACGTGTTATAATACAGTTGATTAAATATGGTGTATGCGGTCGCGAAATCTTAAAGTAGGTTTGTTTGTGGGTGGAAACATTGACCAATTCTGCCCTCGGGTAGGCGAAAAAATGAAAAAACCATTGTCAGCCGCGGGTGTAGTATGCCACTACGTTTCCGAGGTCACAGGCAGCGGGCATCTGTTATACCTTGCAGAAGACCGGGCGGGTGGCCGTTGTTCGGGTGAGCAGATGCTGAAATTGGGTGCTTATTGCGTCAAACACGAGCTACCGCTCAAATGCTGGCATTTTGTGGACGTCCTGGTGCGGAGCATGTAACTAAGAGAAAGAAAATCCATGCATCGTGGAACGTTTCAATACATATTCGGAATATTGTAAGCGCACCTTTGGCACACGCGTCTTAAAACTGGCAGTGGATGCCGGTTTCAGCTGTCCCAACAGAGATGCTGCCACCCGACAAGGAGGCTGTACCTTTTGCAACAATGATGCGTTCCATCCTGCCTATGGCAAGTCCTCGTCCAGCATCTCTGAGCAGCTTAGCGAGGCATTGGAATTCCATCTACATCGCAGACCCACTGAAGATGTGGCTCGGATAGCATATTTTCAGACATTCAGTAACACCTATGGGACGCTGGAAAGACTGAAAAGATGCTGCAATGAGGCGCTAAGATATCCTGGCATCCGGGGCATCATCATAGCTACACGTCCCGACTGCGTAGATGAAGAAAAACTGGACTATCTGGCTTCGTTGCCCAGCTACGTGGCTGTGGAATATGGCATAGAGAGCTGCTACGACTCTACCTTGCTGCGCGTGAATCGTGGACATGGTTTTGCCGACACCCGCAAAGCGGTGTGTGCAACTGCGGAGAGGCATATTCATTGCGGAGGACATTTGATGTTCGGCTTGCCTGGCGAAACGCGGGAGATGATGCTGAAAGAGGTAGAGGTGATGAACGCATTGCCGCTTACGATGCTGAAGTTTCATCAGCTGCAAATTCTAAAAGGAACTGCCTTGGGATCTTCGTGGGATGTTGCAATGGGTGTAGGCATCAGCCCCAAACAGAAGCAAGAGCAATTTGGCGTGCCATTTCGTGTGAATGAATATGTCACACTGGTATGCGACTTTCTGGAACGTTTGCGACCAGATATCGTGATAGAACGACTGGCGAGCGAAGTGCCTCCTCGATTTCAGGCAGCACCTCAACGGGGCTGGAAAAAAACCGATGGCAACACTCTACGTGTCGAAGAACTGACAGTTATGGTGGCGACGGAACTTGCACGCAGAGGGACGAGACAGGGCTCGCTGTACGAAAAGAAAGGTTGTTTGACGAACTGCAAGGCTAAGCTCTTATCATAAAATAAATGATGTTGAATCATAGAAATTGAGAAAACAATGAAAATAGCACTGTTAGGATACGGCAAGATGGGCAAAACATTGGAAGCCCTGGCACCTCGGAGGCATCACACGATAGGCGTGACGATAGATAATGAAGAGGAGTGGCTCTCCAAATCAGGAGAGTTCCACGCTTGCGACCTAGCCATTGATTTTACAACGCCCT
>CAMURW010000257.1 GCA_947097635.1 uncultured Bacteroidales bacterium | reverse complement strand
TACGACAACAAAGGATCACTGACCACGCTAATTGCACTCTACAAGCCCTTCAACGACCACCTGCTGCTTCCCCCGCAGTCCTGTTACGAACTCTATACCATAGTGCTGGAAGGGCTGCAGGACCAGCTCCCCAACAACCCACACACTATCAACTTCAAAAACACCGCCATAGCAGTGGAAAATGAATACGCCAACTAAAGAAAGGCAGTAATGTTCGCCCTATGAAGAAAGCATACTTCCTCTCCGATTCCCATCTTGGACTGGGCGACGACAGTCCTAAGCGCGAACACGACCTTGTCAAATTTCTGGACAGCATTTCGCAAGACGCTGACACAATGGTGCTTCTAGGGGATATTTTTGACTTTTGGTTTACCTACAAGCATGTCGTTCCCAAAGGCTACAACCGCTTCATAGGCCGTTTGTCACTGCTGATTGACAGCGGTGTGAAGATGCACTACTTTATAGGCAACCACGACATGTGGGTGTTCGACTACTTCCAGCAAGAGATAGGTGCCGTGATGCACGATGCACCCGAGGTGCTGGACATACTAGGACACCGCCTGCTGCTGGGACACGGCGACGGGCTGGAAGGCAGCGACCCAAGCTACAACTTCCTGAAGCGCGTGTTCCGCTGCTCCCTCAATCAGCGCCTCTTTGCCACACTGCATCCCTGGATAGGTTTCAGCATCGCCAAAAAATGGAGCGGCAGCAGTCGACAGAAGCACCCCCTCGACGGACAGGACTACCGCGGCGACGATCACGAAGGCATTTTCCAATACGCTCAATCAAGACTGCAAGAGGAAGCCTTTGAGTACGCTGTGTTCGGTCATCGTCATGGCTACGTGGAACGCTCCCTGCACTGCGATGTCCCACCACGCGATGCATTATACCTGAACGTAGGCAACTGGATAGAACGCCGCAACTATGCCGTATTAGACGACAGCGGCCTCCACGCCGAGGAGTTCATACCTACTAGCAGATAACATGCGCTAACAAACAAATAATTAAACAAAAATATTTCTAAAATGAAAAAACATATCATAAGCATGTTTGTTGCCGTTGCCAGTGTGTTACTACTGATGGCTTCCTGTAGTATCCTACAAGGTGTGGGCGACCAAATTGTCGGAATTGCCAATCTGGCCAACTGCCAGTATTCCATGAAGAATGTCAGCAACGTGCAAGTTGCCGGCATAGATCTCAACAACGTGAAAAACGGCGAGATCAGCGTCAAAGACATTGCTATGCTTACCGCCGCCATAGTCTCTAAGAAAGTACCCCTTACCATGAACCTCAACGTGGACGTAAAGAATCCCACCACCTCCGATGCCGTCCTCACCGCCATGGACTACATCATGAGTATAGATGGTACGGATGTCATCAATGGCACTTCCTCCAAGAGCTACACCATCCGCAAGAACGCTACCACTACCGTGGCACTGCCAATCAGCACGGACATCTACAGCGTGTGCAACAACGTCAACAGTTTGAAAACATTTGTGCAAAGCCTTGCCAAAGACGAGACTACATCGAAGATAGGTCTCAAACTAAAACCTCGCATCAACGTCGGCGGTGTGATTGTGCCTATCCCTGACTATATCACCGTGCAGAAGACCACTGGAAACAACGACGGAGACCCCACTGCACGTCGCACCATCCACATGGACTAAGCGACCATGACGGTCAAAGTAGCGAGATACTCCTTCTTTGTATAATATGGTATCTTGCGAACTGCCGTTTTGCGATGTTAGTAGTATATGAGATTAAGTATGTCCGTGGCTATGTGGCTTTGCTCTGCGGTGAAAGTGGAGGGCAGGAGCGGCCGTTGAGCGACAGAGGCCCCGCGGAGCAGTAGCATAAGCTGGTCGATGAGCATGGGCTGGAGGCTGTCAGTAGCAATGGTGACACGGCGAATAATATCATGTCGCTCATCAATATCGACGGAGAGTTCTACCCCACCCCATGGGAACTGCGCCGCCTTTTGTGCTTGGAAGGTGCGCCAGCGTCCAAAGCGCCATTCATCGCTGACAAATTCGGCACGTAGCCGCAGTACGCCATCGTTCATACTGAGAAGGTCGAAACTGAGTTCCTTTGCCAATTCGGAAGAGTAGGCATGGCTACTATTTTCTTGTTTCATCACAGGAGAAACAGCGGCGCGGCAATATGTCTGGTTAAAAGCATCCAGCAGGCGCGGTACGATATTTTCCGACGTAACGGGCGCCAGTTCCGACAGGTTGACGACACGACTTTGCACACTGACCACGCCATGTTTCTGTAACTTAGCGGGTTTCACACGCAGATAGCGCTGCAAGGCCTCCATATCGCCCTTGATAAGGATAGTGCCATGATGAAGGCGGTGGTTTTTACCTACGGCGAATGCGTTGCCGCTGAATTTGCGTCCACCACACAGCACATCGTTGCGTCCACTGAGTTCCGTGTGTAGACCATAACTGGCAACGGCGCGTTGTAGCACGTTGAACTGACGCCCCTGGTCATAGTAGCGTACGGGCACTATGAAGGAAAAATTAAGGTTACCATCGTCGTGATACACAGCACCGCCTCCAGTACGTCGCCGCATAAGATGGCCGCCCTCGCTCTCCAGCAACTCCACGTTGCACTCCGAGAAGGGATTCTGATGCTGTCCTATGACAACGGTGCGATAATTCTTCCAAAGATAGAGCGTCACTATGTCGCTATCCGGCAACGAGAGCAAATAGTTCTCTACTGCCACATTGAGGAAGGGATCTGTGCTGTTGGAAACTACATACTGAATACGCATGGTAGGGTAAAGGATAATGAATTATGGGAAATAAAATTATCTGCAGGTGTTGCGGCCAATGTTGTAGGCGTAGCCTAACGACAGGGTAACATAGAAGGGCGATGCGGCGACGCTGAATCGCGATGGCACGGCAGTGAGACGAGCATCCACGTAGAGGTCGCTCTTCACAGTGAGCCAGTGGCGCAGATAGAGACCGCCAGAGAGGTCGAAAAGGAATTT
>CAMURW010000256.1 GCA_947097635.1 uncultured Bacteroidales bacterium | reverse complement strand
CATTATATCTTCTAACAGGAAAAATACAGTTCCAGTTTGTATCCTTCTTCCATGTTATGATGGCAACGGTGCTCGGGTTTGGTTCGTCATACATTATTGCCGTCTCGTTGCATGACGGTATATAAATCAGTTCCTTAACAATGGGTGAGCCTTTAACGTATGCACCTTGCAGAAAGGATAAAGAGCCATTCGAGCAGTTGTATTGGCTGTTGAGTAGTCCCCAATATTCTTGCCCTTTCATACGATAACTTACCTCGATTTTATTATCTTTAACATGGCATAATTTAGCAGGAACCTCCCTGTAAAAATAATTCACTGCCTGGAAGCTATTGCAGCCAAGGTGCATTTTTAATGATGAGAAATTTATTGAGTTGACATAGGCGTTTAATTGCAAACCTCCAAATATTAAATGGTCTTCTTTTCCACTGCATCTAATCCACAGGGTATTCCCTGTTATGTTATTTGATGTTGTTACTACATAGTCATCCGTCTTTGTAATGTCCGTTAATATTTCATTTGAATCAGCTCTCATGTTGTTATCCCACCGAACACTTCCATAACAATCGGGATAGAACTTGGCTCTAATGAAACAGGATGGCGCATATATAGTGTCATCCAACCCAATAATGTCAAGCACCGCATTATCCAGAAATGAGTTTTGATATGAATAATAATACCCATGTTGTTCCGCATAGCATGTCATCTTGTACAACTCTGTTGTTTTCTCTACATCGCGTACCTTTGCGGTGAATGACGTTGAAGGATTCAGTGCTTCATCCATAGCGAAAAAACCAGCGAAACCATGTTTTGAATAGACATAGTAGAATTGGTTCGGGTCGTGTGGAGGGGACATAAGGTATATGCTGTCATCCAACTGAGTTCTTGTGCCGCAAAAACAGCAAAAATCGGTAGTCGATTCCCCATTGATTTTCCGCAAAGTGACAAATTGGACATCATTGACTTGATATCCCTTAGGCAATCCAAAGATATGCATTATTTCTCCCGTATTTGTATTCTGAACCATAAAGGTAGAACGCCCTATTATTGTATCGTTGCCTACTTGGTTAAAATAATTACCATATTGCATCAGGACGTTGTATTTTTCATTGTAGTTCCGCACAATTGATGTCTTATGTTTGTATTCTCCGATTGCGGGACGAATAACCTGCTCCGTTTCAGAAATTTGTGCCGACAACGACTCGAAGAAAGGAACGCTTAACAATAGAATAACAAAAAATTTCTTTTTCATAACGAGTATTTTAATGGTTAATATATTACATTTTTATCATAAAAAACATTCTTAACACGCTCACTATCAATTAGTATACGCCTATCATCATAACCTATTACCCATTTGAGTTCGGTTGCAAACATACAACTTATTTTTAATATACAAGAAAAAAAATCGATTTTTTCTTGGCAGTCAGTCTGCTGTGGGCATGCCCCACACACCACGACAAGCCTACGAAACAGCCGTGCCGAAGGTAAACAAATTAGAGAATGGGGAGGAACCTATCTGAGGATTTTGTCTTGGGGATAGGAGGCGGGGGCGGACGATGTGGTGTGCGGGGACGCTGCGGGGGCGGAAGACGCTGCAGAGCCGGAGGGGTCGCTGAGGGTCTTGGCGATGGCTTCTTCGGCGGCGCGTTCTTCCTTCTTAGCGCTTTCTATGGCATTGCGTTCGCGGTCGTGGTGTTCCAACGAGATTTCGATGTTTTTCAGCACCCAGTTGATGAAGATGATAACGCCCGTGGCTATGAGTGCCATCTCCCAGTAGCCGAATCCACACAGACATCCCACCGCAGCGGCGCACCAGATGGTGGCGGCACTATTGAGGCCATGTATGGTGAAGCCGTCTTTGATAATGGCCCCGGCGCCCAAGAAGCCCACGCCCGTGACGACCTGCGAGAGGACGCGCAGGTTGTCGTTGTTTACGGGTTCGCCGGCTGCCATCGTGCCTTTTATCACCGTTTCGCTAATGAGAATGAAGATGCAGGCCCCTACGCTTACGAGGGCGTTGGTGGCGAGACCGGCGCTGCGCTGCCGCATCTGGCGTTCTATCCCTATCAGAATGCCGGCAAGAAGGGCACTGGCGAGGCGAAAAAAGAAGACCGTTAATTCCATGACGTGATATTTTTAGGGCATTATTGGGCGTTTTATCATTCCTCTAGGCGGCATGCGGCATCGGCGACACAGTCTTTGGCATCGTCCTTGGCGCCGGCGAGAATCATCACAATCTCGCCTTTCACCTCCTTGGAGGAGAAGTGGCGGCGAGCCTCTTGGAGCGTGCCGCGAAAGGTCTCGGCGTGGACTTTGCTGATTTCTCGGCAAACGGCACAGCGGCGCGAATCGCCGACTGCCACGCACAGTTCCTCCAGCAGCTTCACAAGGCGGTAGGGCGACTCGTAGACAACCATCGTGCGAGGCTCGTCCGCCAATGCCTTGATGGCAGCCTGCCTACCTTTCTTGTGCGGAAGGAAGCCGCAGAACACGAACCTGTCGCAGGGTATGCCGCTCTGCACCAGCGCCGGCACAAAGGCCGTAGCCCCTGGCAGGCATTCCACCTCGATGCCGCGTTCGGCGCAGGCCCTCACCAGCAGAAAGCCGGGGTCGCTGATGCCCGGGGTGCCGGCGTCGGTGACAAGGGCGATGCTCTGCCCGCTGGCAAGGCGCTCCACGATGCCTTCTACCACCCGATGCTCGTTGAAGACATGGTAGCTGTGCATGGGCGTGGAGATGCCGTAGTGCTGCATCACCGTGCGGCTGGTGCGCGTGTCCTCGGCCAGAATGAGGTCCACGCTCTTGAGCACTTCCACAGAGCGAAAAGTCATGTCGCCCAGGTTTCCGACGGGCGTGGGAACGAGATAAAGCATAGCTTTTCAATGAAAAAATAAAAATTGAAAATTAAAAACGAACTTGCTGCAGCACGCGTCTGCCAACCTTTTCAATTTTTAATTTTCAATTTTTAATCGAAGCGTGTTATTCCTCTTCAAAATCGTCGGGGATTTCCA
>CAMURW010000255.1 GCA_947097635.1 uncultured Bacteroidales bacterium | reverse complement strand
GGTTGCGGAAACGGAACTGGAAGCTGCTGGTGAGCCACTCCCTCCTGTTCACCGGCACGGCATGGCAGTGGATGGCGGTGCCGGTGAACAGGAGGGAGTGGCTCACAAGCAGCTTCCAGTTCCGTTTCCGCAACCTCTGCAGCCTGGATCCCAGCAGCAAGACCGGCATGGTGGGCAACTGCGACCAGTGGAACATAGACTATATTAGGCTGGACTACGGCCGCAGCCGCAGCGACAGCCTCACACGCGATGTCGCCTTCGTGTCCAAGGCCCCCAGCATGCTCAACCGATACTACGCCATGCCCGCCACACAGTATAGCGCCAGCGAGATGGCGGCGCAGCTGGCGCTGAACATCACCAACCGCTACAGTCAAACGTTGAGCACGCACTACCGCTACCGCGTGCTGGACGACCGTGGCAGCCAGGTGGCACAATATGACGGCGGAAGCGACAACCTGGCACCCTACTGCCAGGGCCACGGCTACCAGACGGTGGCGGCACACGCCACGCCGCCAGTCAACTTCAGCTACACCGTCAGCCGTGTGCCGCAAACCTTCACAGTGGAACATATTGTTAGTGAGGGCATCGCCGGGGACGATTATCCCCAGAACGACACCATACGCTTCCAGCAAGTCTTCGACAACTATTTCGCCTACGACGACGGCGTGCCCGAGAACGGCTATGGCCTCACTAGCACCAGCAGCCGCATAGACATGGCGGTGCGGTTCGTGCTCACACGGCGCGACACCCTTACGGCGCTGGACCTCTTCTTCAACCGCACCCATGACGACGAGAACGTGGGCATGGCGTTCAATCTCGCCGTGTGGGGCAACGTGGCAGGACACCCCGGCACGGTGCCGCTCTACAAGGACGGACAAAGCAGCCGTGTGCAGGGCGACAGGCTGGAAGCCTTCTGCCGCTATCCCTTGGCGCAGCCGCTGGTGCTGGATGCCGACACCTATTACATCGGATTCGAGCAGACCAGTAAGAACTACATCAACATCGGATTCGACCGCAGCCGCGACATCTGCGGACAGAACTACTACCGCACCGCCAGCGAGTGGCAGCAAAGCATCCTCAACGGCGCCATACTGCTGCGACCCTGCTTCGGCACACGTGCACTGGTGGATGTCCACGTGTCGCCACCAGCCTCGACCATTGTCGCCACCCTCTATCCCAACCCGGCACGGCAGGTGCTGAACGTAAGACTGCAAGGCGAGAGAGAGACTGCCGGCATCGTCGTGGAGCTGCTGGACATGCAGGGTCGCGTGCTGAAACGCCAGCCCTACGCCGAAGCCATCCCCGTGGCCGTGCTGCCAGCGGGCCTCTACATGCTGCGGCTCATGGACACACAGGCAGGCAGCAGCTCTGTACATAAGTTTTTAATAGCAAGATAATGAGGTTCTCTGTCACATTGCGCTGCATTGCCTACGATCCTAATGCCCCCCTTGGCGGCACTCCCCATCCCAATAAGGAAAAGCAGGAAGAAACACTGCACGATGTCGTGGAGATAGTCGACGAGGACCCCCCTTTGGAAGACAGCGACGGCAGCGGCACGCTCTACGAACATCACCGCGTCGTGGTGGACAAGGGGCAGGCCACCGTGCGTATGGACAAGTTCCTCGCCGACAGGCTGGCGGGCATCTCGCGTGCCAAGATACAGGCTGCCGCCAAGGCGGACTGCATCAGGGTGAACGACGTGCCTGCCAAGGCGAGCTACAAAATCAAGCCCTGCGACATCATCAGCGTCGTGCTGCCCACGCCGCCGCACGACTTCGAGGTGGTGCCGCAGGAGATACCCCTGAACATCGTCTACGAGGATGCCGACGTGCTGGTGGTGGACAAAGCCGCCGGCATGGTGGTGCATCCTGGTTACGCAAACTACGACGGCACGTTGCTCAACGCGCTGGCATACTATTTCCAGGGACAGAAGGATGCCAATGGCGTCCCAGTGAAGCCCTATCTCGTCCATCGCATAGACAAGGATACCAGCGGTTTGCTGCTGGTGGCCAAGAACGAGGCAGCACAGATAGAGTTGGCACGCCAGTTCTTCTATCACACCACGGAACGCAAATACATCGCACTGGTGTGGGGCGACATGCCCGGCGACGATGGCACCGTGGACGCCAACATCGCGCGCGATCCCCACGACCGCCGCATCCGCAGCGTGTTTTCAGACCCCGCCGTGGGCAAGCACGCCGTCACACACTGGTACGTCATGGAACGCCTCGGCTACGTCTCCCTCATAGAGTGCGTGCTGGAGACGGGGCGTACGCACCAGATACGCTGCCACATGAAGCACATCGGACACCCGCTCTTCAACGATGCTATGTATGGCGGCGATGCCATCCTCAAAGGCACCACCTTCAGCAAATACAAGGCCTTTGTGGCCAACTGCTTCAAACTGCTGCCGCGTCAAGCGCTGCACGCCGCAGTGCTGGGCTTTGAGCATCCCGCCACGCACCAGCGTCTCCATTTCGAGTCGCCCCTGCCATCGGACATGACCGCAATAATAGAGAAATGGCGATCCTACGCCTCCAAAAGGTGAGAAGGCATTGCCTGCGTTCCTGTGACACTAATCAGGACACTCCGAGCAATGGCATGTTCGTGGAACAGCTACACGGCAGTTTGCTATGAAACCGAGGCGAGAAAGTCGAATTAAAGGTTGAGAATTACAATAATACGCATAAATAATATACATAAATAGGGTGTTATTTTTTCATATGTCAACACAAAAGTAGTCATTTTACTTGAGAGTGCCAAATTTTCGGTGCTCTTTTTTTCTGCTCAGTGTTGCACTTGTAACTGGAATTTAGGGATTCATCTATGCAGTTGTCTAAATTTGGGGTAGTATTATACGGATTTATGAGAGCAAAATCAAGGAACTTTTTCACAAATCTGGTCCACAATTGTTGCCGCCTAGAACAAATAGCCCGCCTCGGAATCAACCAACCTCTAAAACCTTAGTGATTATCATTTCTATGTAACTTGTTGATATTTATAGCACCAATAAGTTCAAAC
>CAMURW010000254.1 GCA_947097635.1 uncultured Bacteroidales bacterium | reverse complement strand
AAGTTCGCGAAAATGGACATCGGTGCATTCGGTGAAGTGTGTGGCGCTGCGGAGGCTGCGGAGGCATGCACTAGTGTATACTCGGTGTGTGTCGTTGCTGAGCCTGTTCAACATCCCCGCTGCCGCTGCCCTGTCGCGGGGTTTACCCATCACCTCGCCTTGGTGTACTACTATGGTATCCGCCGTTACCAGAACCTCTCCTTCTTGCAGGGGGAGCTGGTAGCTTTCGGCTTTACGCTGTGCCAACGTCTCAGTAATCTTCTCTGGCGGCATGGGCAGCGGCAGCGATTCGTCCACGTCGATGTCGATGTAGCGCACAGGGATGTCCAGGGCACTGAGCAACTGTCGGCGGCGAGGAGATTTGGAAGCAAGAAGTAGTATTGTCATGGTGAAAAGGGTAACGGACGTTATCTGCGGCGTTTGTCTTCGCGTGAGACCATCTTGCCGTTGCTGAATTTGCACACTACGCTTCCGTTGCCGTAGCTGTCGTAGAATACCCACTTGCCGTCTTTCTGTCCTGTGCGGAAAGCACCTTTCTCTTCGAGCTTGCCGGCACTGTTGTAGCGTTCATAGTCGCCGTTGCGCTGTCCGTGGGTCCAGTTGTCGCGGATCTCCAACTTGCCGTTGGGGAAATAGCGCAATTCTTCGCCGTCCAGTTCGTCGTTGCTGTAGTGGATGATATAGCGGGGACGTCCGTCATCGTAGTAGCCGCGCCATTCGCCGTCCTTGAGGCCGTTGCGGAAGAAGCCGACATAGTCCACGTTGCCGCTTTCATACCAGCTGGTCCATACGCCGCTCTCCTTGCCGTTGGTGTATTCTCCCTCGTGCAGCTTGGCACCGTGTTCGTAGTAGGTGGTCCACTTGCCCTCGCGCTGTCCGTTGACGTAGGCTCCTTCGCGCCATCGTTCGCCGGTTTCGTAGTAGTATGTCCAGATGCCGCTTTCCTTGCCTTGCGCGTAGGTGCCGCGGATGCCCAGTTTGCCGTTGGTGCGCCAGTAGAAGAGCCATTCGCCGTCCTGCTCTCCTGCCACGAGATTGCCTTTCATGTCCAATTTGCCCTGCTCTGTCCACCAGGTACCGGGGCCGTTGAGTAGGTTGTGGCGATAGGAGCCCTGGAATTTCAGCTGGCCGTTATCGTACCATTCTTTGGTGATGCCTTCGCGGCTGCCGTTCACGAAGGGAATCTCCTCCTTGGGCTTGCCGTTTATGTGCCAGGAGCGATAGAGTCCGTCTTTCTTGCCACCCACCACTACCACTTCGCTCTGTAGGTCGCCATTGTGAAACCATGTGCGTGTGGTGCCGTTACCGCTGTGGTATTCTTCGGCGCAGCGGCTGCCGTCATCGTAATACACCTTCCATGTCCCAATCTTATCGCCTTGCTGCGAGTAGGTGCCGTGCTGGTATACACGGCCATTGGGATGCCACCAAGTCCAGTTGCCTGTGCGTGTGCTGTCGCTGCTAATGGTGCCTTCCACGGCCATGCGTTGATGATTGGCGTCGTAATAGCGCTGGTATCGTTGCTGAGCTTTACACATTGTGCTGCCCGTCAGGGCAATGGCCAGTGGCAGTACATAAAGGAGAATGTTCTTGTGTTTCATACGGAGAAGACGACTGATGTTTTCGTATGGGGGTATTTGATGAGTCTTGGTGTCTTGGAAAGGTGCCGGGGGGTTCTACCTGGGAAGTGTTCCCTATTCGCTGTATACTATTTCCAGACGGGGAGGGGTGGCAGTGCCGGTGCCGTTGAATACCACGCTGCGAGGGTCGCTGCGACGTCCCTCTAGATATATCAACGTGCCGAAGTCGTTGCCGCTGTGCAGCATCTTCTGCACATGCTCGGTGACACGAATGCGGTAGTAGGCTTTGTCCAAGTGGTTGGTGCCGTCGTAGCCAGTAAGGCGGTAGGCATCGGTGAAGTCGGGTATCAGCACGGTGCTGCCGTCAGCATAGTTCTTGTAGGTGTAGAGCCGCGACGGATATTCTGTCCCTACGCTCTCCGTGGCCACAGGCAGTTTGATAACGGCGTATGCTATCACTGCTGTGGGATGTTTCACGCGGAACGTCTCCACCCAGTTTTTCATATTCAACTTCATATAGGTGCCTCCAAGGGGCTCTAGGTAGAGGCGCTGGCTGCCTCCGAGGCTGTCCGCCGTTTTGTTCTGCAACGAGGAAAAGGGGGCGTTGTAGGTGTGGATGTAGGAGGAGAAGTGTGTGGCACCGCTGCCTATGCTCATGCCAACGGTACGGTTTATGGTGCTCGATCCGTTGGCATGATAGGAGTAGTATATCGTCATCTTGTTGGTAGCGGCGGCGAGGTTCAGTGTCATTGTCATGATGTCGTATCCGCTGCCCTCGTCTAGCTTTATGGCGATTCCCTTGGTGGCATCGAGCAACGCTTCGGGCGTTAGCGTGCGGCGTGGGAAGAGTTGGAAGATGGAGGTGTCCAGTTTCAGAGTGAAATTGAGTAAAGAGTCGCTGTTCACGCGCGTCATCATGCTGTCGGTTATGGTGATGGGCTGGTCGGCGTACTTCTGACCGAGTCCGATGGTGGAGGTAGCGTAGTAAGGTGTGTCCGTCATTATCTTATCGGTGGTGTGGAATACCTGTATGGCGGTGTGGAGGTCTTGTCTGGCCGCACGTGTGGGGGCGAAAATGTCTTCTACTGCCAGTTGTAGGATGACGCTGTCAATGTGGCAGTTCTCGTTCCAGTCCAGTCCATTGGCATTGGCAATCTGGGTGTAATAGGTCGCCCTCGTGGTGCCGAAGATGCTGTTGTCCACGCGTCCTATCACCGCGCGTCCATAGCCTGTGGTGAGCAACGAGTCATCGTAGTAGGTGGCTCCTTCTAATATCACGGTGTCGTGCTGTCCACTGAAAAGCGAGGCGGGGTCTTGCAGTCCCATACCTATTTGGGATTCCTCGTCTTTGCCGCTCATTATAGTTGTTGCCGTTACCGCTATCGCTATCCACAGCATTGTTCTCAGGCCCGCGGCGCAGTGGAGGCACTGGGAGGTCTTATAGCTGAAATTCATATAC
>CAMURW010000253.1 GCA_947097635.1 uncultured Bacteroidales bacterium | reverse complement strand
CCTCACCGCAAGCAAAGGTGTAACAAGAATCGCCCACATAACCGTTCAATTCCACCACGATGTCTACACTCACATCGTCGCCGTCCATAACAAAAATATCATCGCTAGGGATGCCGTGCACCACCGTCTCATTGACGCTAATGCAGGTAGCCGCCGGAAACCCTTCGAAACCTTTGCTGAGCGCTATGCCGCCATGATCCTGAATGTACTGATCCGCTATCTGGTTGAGAAAAGCGGTAGTGATACCTGGACGGATATGACGACCTACTTCTGCTATCGTCTTACCCACCAGCTGTGCTGCTGCACGGATAAACTCTATCTCTTCAGGGTTTTTAAGCAATATCATTATTACGTCTTCTTCTTTCTTCGATGAAAATCAATTCCTACATTAAATAAATATTACTAACTTTTACGCTTGGATGGACATGGAGGTGCGTCCCTTGATACGTCCAGTCTTGGTGAGTCCGTCGTAATGACGCATCAGCAAGTAACTCTCAACCTGCTGCAAGGTATCCAAAATGACACCAACCATGATGAGCAACGAGGTGCCACCATAGAACTGTGCAAACTGAGTATTGACACCAAACAGACGGATGATAGCGGGTAGCACCGCCACGATAGCCAAGAAGAAGGAACCTGGCAAGGTAATCTTGCTGAGGATGTTTTCCAGGTATTCGGCAGTTTTCTTGCCTGGTTTCACGCCAGGGATGAAACCACCATTGCGTTTCATGTCCTCGGCCATCTGGTTGGGGTTGATAGCAATAGCCGTGTAGAAATAGGTAAACAGTATGACCAGAATGCCGAAAGTGAGGTTGTACCAAAATCCATTGAAATCAGAAAATGCCATGGCAAACTTCGACGCGTTGTCTGCATTGTTGAAGCCCATGAACATGATGGGGAGGAACATGATAGCCTGAGCAAAGATGATAGGCATAACACCGGCGGCATTAACCTTCAAAGGAATATACTGACGGACACCGCCATACTGCTTGTTACCAACAATACGTTTTGCATATTGTACCGGAACCCTACGCGTGCCTTGCACCAACAGTATCACCGCCAGAATAACGGCCAACAGAACAACAATCTCGAAGAGGAACATAACCAGACCACCATTCTCGGTAAGACGAGCCATGAACTCTGCCGCCAAAGCAAAAGGCAGACGAGCAATGATACCTACCATAATCAGCAGGGAGATGCCGTTGCCAACACCTTTGTCGGTAATGCGTTCACCCAGCCACATCACAAACAACGTTCCCGCCGTGAGGATGAGCACGCTGGAAATCCAGAAGAAAGGAGAAGGTGCGCTGCCATCAAAAGGATAGATGGCGGTAGAAGTAGCACCTAACTGATATATCATGTTGGTGATATAAGCAGGACCTTGCAGGATGCACACTAGGATTGTGAGCCAACGGGTAATCTGATTCATCTTCCTACGACCACTCTCGCCATCTCTTTGCATCTTCTGGAACGCTGGCACCACCATTACGAACAACTGCACCACGATGGAAGCAGTGATGTAAGGCATGATACCCAACGCAAAGACTGAAGCGTTAGAGAAAGCACCGCCCGAAAACATGTTCAGCAGACCCATCAACCCTTCCGAACCCTGTGCCTGGAGACCAGCTAATTGGGAGGGATCGACACCAGGAAGTACCACATAGGAACCTATACGATAAACGAGTACCAACCCGAGGGTGTAAAGTATTCTTTTACGCAAGTCCTCTATGGACCAGATATTCTTGAGTGTCTGAATTAATCTCTTCATTGAAAATTGATTTTTGTCTTCCGCCTTTTGTTTTCCGCCGCAGCCTTGGGCGTACCCATCGGCGGGAAACAAAAAGGGAAAACACTAGTTACTTAATTATTTTTCGATAACAATAGCCTTACCGCCCTTGTCTTCGATAGCTTTTTTGGCGGTAGCCGAGAATGCATGCGCGGTGACGTTGACAACCTTGCTAAGTTCGCCACGACCCAATATCTTGATAAGAGTTTTGCCCGAAAGCAGACCATTCTGCTTGAAGACCTCGATGTTGATGTCGGTAAGGTTCTTCTCTTCGGCCAGTTTGCTCAGCGTGTCCAGATTGATGGCACTGTATTCCACGCGATTCATGTTAGTGAACCCGAACTTGGGAAGACGACGGTAAATAGGCATTTGACCACCTTCGAAACCAATCTTCTGGTGGTAGCCGCTACGTGCCTTAGCACCCTTGTTGCCACGAGTGGAGGTGCCACCTTTGCCGGATCCCTGGCCACGACCGATACGTTTAGAGTGCTTAATGGAACCCTGTGCGGGCTTGAGATTGCTTAAATCCATTATTATTGTGTCCTTTCTCTTTTTACGGTTTATAATTCTTCTACGGAAACCAGATGTTTCACAGCCTTCACCATGCCCAGTACCTGAGGGGTGGCCTTCAGATCATGGGGACGGTGCATTTTCTTAAGACCTAGAGCCGCCAGCGTTCTCTTCTCACGAGCGGGATAACCGATGGAACTTTTTATCTGTTTTACACGGATCATTTTTTCTTCTGCCATAATACTTAGTCTCCTATTTTATTAACCGTTAAACACTTTATCCATGCTAATGCCGCGCAGCTGGCTGACCATATATGGGTCTTTCATCTGCAAAAGGGCATTGATAGTGGCCTTCACCACACTGTGGGGATTGGAAGAGCCTTTGCTTTTTGCCAGAACGTTCTTCACACCCACGCTCTCGAGGACGGCACGCATAGCACCACCGGCCACAACACCTGTACCTGGGGCAGCGGGCTTCAGGAACACCTTGGCACCACTATACTTGCCCTCTTGCTCATGGGGGATAGTGTTATTTACAATGGGAATTTTTACCAGGTTCTTCTTGGCATCGTCCACACCCTTCTGTATGGCAGACTGCACTTCCTTGCTCTTGCCCAGGCCGTAGCCCACTACGCCATTTTCATTACCAATCACCACGACAGCCGCGAAGCGGAATGCACGACCACCCTTGGTGACCTTGATAACACGGTTGACAGCGACGAGACGTTCTTTGAACTCTATCTCACTGGATTTTACTT
>CAMURW010000252.1 GCA_947097635.1 uncultured Bacteroidales bacterium | reverse complement strand
ACGGAAAACCACAGCAGGCTCGCAAGGCAATATCCTTGTGAGCCTGCTGTGGTTTATCATCCTGCCGCATATAACTATAGACAAGGAGGCCCTGCTAGGGGTCTCCTTGTCTATAAAGAAAAGTTATGAGTGATGCGGTAGAATTTCTGTGATTAGTTGCATTTGCTCCAGCCGCAGTGCTTGCATTCTCTGCAGCCGCTGCTGTAAGTAAGTTTCTGGCCACATTTGGGACACAATTCTCCGGTCTCGGCACCATCCTTGATGTAGCGTTTCAGTGCACGGCACACACCGCTGCTCCAGGTGTTTATGCTTTCGATGTCGAAGTTCAGTTTGCCCACCAGGTTCACCACATTGGCAATAGGCATACCCACGCGCAGCACGCCGCTTATCAGCTTTGCATAGTTCCAGTATTGCTGGTTGAACATACGGCTAAGGCCTTCTATCGTCACCTTGTAGCCATCCTTGTCCAGGAACTGGAAGTCGTAGCGTGCGTGCTCGTCGCCCTTCTCCTTTACGCGTATCACCCAGCCATTCTCCACCCATTTGGGCAGGATGAAATTCTCGGCGCGGCCGGTGAATATCTCGTAGGGACGGTTTTCATACATCCCTACCACGGCAATCCAGTCCTCGCGGTCGTTCTTGAAGCGCACAATCTCGGCATCCAGTTTCTTGGGGCGTTTCGGAGCCTCCGCTTCTCCCCATCCTTGCGATATCACGATGCCTTTGCCGTCGCCTTTGTTGCTTACCAGCACTCCGCTGCGGCTGCCGTCACGATAAATGGTGCAGCCCTTGCAGCCACTCTCCCAAGCTGTCTGGTATATCTGGCTGACGACTTCCTTGGTGGTATCCTTGGGGATGTTGACGGTGACGCTGATGCTGTGGTCCACATATTTCTGTATGGCGCCCTGCATCCTCACCTTGTCCACCCAATTGATGTCCGCGCTGGTGGCTTTGTAGTAGGGCGATTTTTCCACCACTTTCGCCAGGTCTTCCTCGTTCATGTGTGTCACCTCGTCCACGTCGTATCCATTCACTTTCAGCCATTCTATGAATTTGTGGTGGAATACGGTGTATTCCTCGAAATAGTCGCCGCTGTCGTCGCGGATGATGGTGCGCTTGGAGGTGTCCTTGTCGTTGGGGTTTATCTTCTTGCGGCGTTTGTAAGATACCAGGAACACCGGCTCTATGCCGCTGGTGGTCTGTGTGCAGATGCTCACGCTGCCTGTGGGGGCGATTGTGAGCAAGGCAATGTTGCGGCGACCATTTGCAATCATATCCTTATACATCTCGGGGGCTGCCTTGGCGAGACGCTGGATGAAGGGGTTGTTCTTCTCTCTGTCGGCATCATAGAGCGGAAAGGCACCACGCTCTTTTGCCATGGTGACGGAAGACTGATAGGCGGTTGTGGCCAGTGCCTTCTGCACCTCCACGGCAAATGCCGTGGCCTTCTCCGAACCATATTGCAGACCCAAAGCGGCCAGCATGTCGCCTTCTGCAGTGATGCCGAAACCGGTGCGGCGTCCTTCCATGCACTTCATCTTAATGTTTAGCCATAGGTTCTTTTCCACGCGTTTTATCTCATCGTCTTCGGGGTCCGCGTTTATCTTGGCCAATATCTTCTCTATCTTCTCCAGCTCCAGGTCGATGAGATCGTCCATCAGGCGCTGTCCCATGGTGACATGTTTCTTGAACAGGTCGAAGTCGAAGGTGGCCTTGGGGGTGAAGGGGTTCTTCACGTAACTGTAGAGGTTGATGGCCTGCAGGCGGCAGCTGTCGTAGGGGCACAGGGGTATCTCCCCACAGGGGTTGGTGGATACGGTGCGGTAGCCAAAGTCGGCGTAGCAGTCCGGCACGCTCTCGCGAACGATGGTGTCCCAGAACAACACGCCGGGTTCTGCGCTGGTCCAGGCGTTGTTGATGATTTTGTTCCATAGTGCGCGAGCGTTGATTTCCTTTTTCACACTGGGCGTAGGCGAGCTCACGGGGTACTGCTGCACGAAGGGCTTGTCGTTGACTACGCAGTCCATAAATTCGTCGGTAATCTTCACGCTGATGTTGGCACCGGTAATCTTACCCTGCTCCAGCTTGGCGTCGATGAAGTTCTCTGCGTCGGGATGCTTAATGGAGATGGAGAGCATCAATGCACCTCTGCGTCCTCCCTGGGCCACTTCGCGTGTGGTGTTGGAGAAACGTTCCATGAAGGGCACGATGCCAGTACTGGTAAGCGCACTGTTCTTCACGGGGCTGCCCAGAGGGCGTATGTGGCTGAGGTCGTGTCCCACGCCGCCTCTGCGTTTCATCAGCTGCACCTGCTCCTGGTCGGTCTTCATGATGCCGCCATACGAGTCGCTGTTGCCAGGGTTGCCTATCACGAAGCAGTTGCTCAGCGACACTATCTGGAAGTCGTTGCCAATGCCGCTCATGGGGCTGCCTTGCGGCACTATGTATTTAAAGTCCTTCAACAGCTGGTATATCTCCTCGTCGCCCATGGGGTTAGGATACTGCTTTTCTATGCGCGCGAACTCTGCTGCCAGGCGATGGTGCATCCTGTCGGGGTTCAGTTCGAAGATGCGGTCGCCGTCTCTCAGGGCATACTTATTCATCCAAACGTTGGCGGCCAGTTCGTCGCCATGGAAATACTCAACGGAAGAGGTCATAATCTCTTCGGGGGTGCATTGCTTGTATTCTTTCTCCATCTTAGGACTTTTTTCGTTGTAGAAGACATCGTCGACAGGGTTGTCGATGTTGTCCGAGGCTGCAGTGTATTTGTTGCTTTTTTCTGATTGTGAGGTGCCTGCATAGCTTTGTGATGCTTTCAAAGGGGTGTTGGCGGCAACAGAGGAACTGGGGTCCTCGTCCTTCTTCTTGGAACGCGTTTTTCGCTCTCTAATATTGTGGTCATCGGGTTGCTCGTTGCTAAAATCCAAAAATAAGTCAGTCTGCGCCATGCTTAAAAAGATATTTATTACACAATCACAAAGTTTTACAGTGGCTGCTTACGCCGCAATATACTTCGCTAAAGTACTACATTGTTGTCAAACATCAGCCCCTTCA
>CAMURW010000251.1 GCA_947097635.1 uncultured Bacteroidales bacterium | reverse complement strand
TAGAAGATGCCACACAGTGGTGCCACGATTTCAGCGACGGCAGAGGCGAACTGCCCAGTTACGGATCTTATTTCCTGCGCCTCAACGTGGCGGGATTCAAAGGAATAGGCATACATGGCAGCACCAACAACGATGCCAGCGTACCGGGACGTGCTAGCGAAGGCTGCATACGCTTACATGATGCCGATGTGAAGGATTTGGCGGAACACTATGCCTATGTGGGCATGAAAGTGCTGATAAAAGCCGACCTCGTGGACGACCTACCCTTTGAAATCCGCGCACATCGCAGGCAGCAGATACCACGCCGCAGGCATTACCGACCTTCCGCCAGCCTCACCAACGAGACAGTGTCTATGAGCTGGGCTTTGCCAGGACAAGGTACATTGGACAGCAATATCCTGCAGCACGAAGACATGTACGGTATACTGTTGCTGTGGCCTCTGAAAGATGACTTCGGCACCATTATGAATAAATACAATGTGACAACCCAAAATATCCGATGAAAAAGGAGGCAGTTTTCGAACTATCGAATAACGGTAGCCACACATAGATGCTAATCAATGGAGACTACAGAGCAGAAAAAAAACATAGGCGGTCTTTTCAACCGCATAGCCCCCAGTTACGACATACTGAACCATGGCCTCAGCCTGGGCGTGGACATACGCTGGCGCGAGAAAGCAGTGGCAACACTGCAACCCAGTACCCGTTGTGTGCTGGATGTGGCAGCAGGTACTGCTGATCTTTCCTTGATGCTGGTGAAAGAGGGAAGGGCGCACCACGTGACAGGTATAGACCTCAGCGAGGGTATGCTGGAGGTGGGCCGTAGGAAGGTGCATGCTGCTGGAGAGGACGGCAAGATAGAACTGATACAAGCCGATGTGACAGAGCTGCCTTTCGAGGACGGCATTTTCGATGCCGTGACCTGCGCTTTCGGTGTGCGCAATTTCAGCCATCTACAAGAAGGGTTGGACGAGATGTACCGCGTGGCAGCACCGAAATCACGATTGGCAATATTGGAGTTCGGAATGCCACGCAACAAGATTGTGGGTGCGGCATACAACTGGTATTTTACGCGCGTGCTGCCTTGGATAGGCGGCATAGTGAGCAAGGAGAAGCAGGCCTATGCCTACCTTCCCGCTAGCGTGAAACTCTTCGGCTACGGACAACCTTTCATGGAGAAACTGCAGAGAGCCGGCTTCCACAACGTGAAGATGAAGCTTCTTAGCGCCGGCATCTGCATCCTTTACACAGCGCGGAAGTGAATTTGGTACATGCATAAAAAATATATATGGACAACCAAGAAGATTTTCATTCAGGAAAGCAGGCGGAGGCTCGGAAAGAAAGCCGCACTGAAAACAATAATGCCATCCTACTATTCCAAAGGGTGCTGATGTGGATCAAGATCATGCGGCCTCAGTCTTGGTTTGCCGCCGTAGCCCCTGTTCTGGTAGGGATGATGACGGCGAGCTTGCAGATACACGATGAACGCGTGGATATGAAGGTTGAGGAAACTCTGCGTGAGGCACAGTTCGAGATGGCGTCGATAAGCAAGGACAGCGAAAAACTGAACGGACTGGGAGTTGTAATCACTCCAGACACCACATTGCTGATGTCTATGAACGAATCCTCGCTGCATTTCAACTGGAACACAGCCATAGTAACGTTGCTCTGCGCCCTGGACATTCTGGTTTTCGCCAACCTAGTAAACGACTATTACGACTTCCGCAAAGGTGCCGATGCCAAGGGTAGAGTGGGATTTCGACGTGCGCTGGCCGAAGGCATCGTCTCGCCTATGCAGATGCGCAGAGCCATCATTGTCACTGTGGCCGTGGCCGTGGTAACGGGGTTGATATTGGTGATGGAAGGAGGCCTACCCATATTGCTCATAGGCATCAGCGGCCTCTTCTTCGCCTGGCTCTACACTGCCACACGCCACTCGCTGGCATATATGGGTATTGCAGACCTTTTCGTCTTCATCTATTTCGGCGTTGTTGCCACCGCAGGCACCACATTGCTGCTCGCCGATGCCTGGAACTGGCATAGTTTTCTGGCAGGCGGCGTGTGCGGTGTCATCAGCATATGTGTGCTGGCCTGCAACAATCTGAGGGACCGCGACGATGATGCCAGAGTGGGCAAGCGCACACTTCCTGTCCGTTTCGGCAAAAAAGCCGGCGACGTAGAGGTGATAACCTGTACCGTGCTGAGCCTCGTCTTTGCCTGGACGGCTTTTGGATTCAGCCTGCCCTGTCTCATTGTGCTGCCCATGGCTTTCCTGACCTGGGAGATTATCCACGCCCATGGAGCAGAATACAACAGGTGCCTCATACATTCCGGTCTCTGCAACATGCTTTTTGTAACTTTCGTTTTTATCATGTTCTTGATAAGAATGTGATTTTTGTTGCAATATCGAATTTTATTAGTATATTTGCAACCTGCTTTTCACAGGACTGGATGCCGAAACACGTTGTGTCTCAACATAAAGCCCCTTTTGTTGAACTATTTATTTTGTTATGATTGAACCTGCCTATACAGTAAATTTGAATTCAGAGATAGGTACTTTGAACGCCGTATTGCTCCATCGTCCTGGCCCCGAGATAGAAGCCATGACACCTGCCAATGCCCACGAAGCTTTGTATAACGACATCCTCAATGGTGCCGTGGCCGATCGTGAATATGCCTTTTTTGAAGGCACAATGAAGCGTGTCACCCATGTGTTCTATGTGCGTGATACTCTTGCTAATGTATTGGATAATAAAGAGTTACGTAGTATATTGGTGAAAGAAAGTTGCCGCTACGACGGCTGTGATTTCCTAACAGAAGAGCTGCTGGACATGAACAACGACGAGTTGGCAAAGACCCTCATAGAGGGCTTCACCTATCGCCCCAGTCGCGACCCCAAGCAATTTGCACGTCGCCGCTATGTGCTGCAGCCTCTCTACAACCTCTTTTTTACCCGCGATGCCTGCAGTTGCGTGAGGGACGGCGTGCTGATAAACAGCATGAGTTGCGATGTGCGACGCAGGGAAAGTCTCATCTACAAGGCCATCTACGAGAACTATTT
>CAMURW010000250.1 GCA_947097635.1 uncultured Bacteroidales bacterium | reverse complement strand
CTTCTTTGTCGGCATAGGTCTTTAGCGTGCGTGTGAGACCTGCACGGAAACCGATGAGGTGTGTGCCGCCTTCGTGGGTGTTGATGTTGTTCACGAAACTATGGATGTTCTCGCTGAAGGAGGTGTTGTACTGCATGGCTATCTCTACGGGTATGCCTTGCCGTTCACCTTCGATGTAGATGGGATCTGGCATCAGTGCCTCTCGGTTTTCGTCTAGGTATTTGATGAAGTCGCGCAGGCCGTTCTCGCTATGAAACACTTCATGTTTCGTCTTGCCGTCGTCGTCGGGACGCTGATCGTCCAACGTCAGCATAATACCTTTGTTTAGGAACGAGAGTTCACGGATACGTTCTTCCAGGGTAGGGAAGTCGTAATGGCTGATGGTGAATATCTCAGGATCGGGGTGGAATGTAATCTTGGTACCACGCTTGCCAGTGTAGCCTACCTTCTCCACGTTGTAGAGGGGTTTGCCGCGGCTGTATTCCTGACGGTACACGTGCCCGTCTCTATACACTTCCACGGTCATGTGGTCGCTCAGTGCATTCACGCAGCTCACGCCTACGCCATGCAGGCCGCCGCTCACTTTGTAACTGCCTTTGTTGAATTTGCCACCGGCATGTAGGACCGTCATCACTACTTCCAGTGCGCTGCGGTGTTCCTTCTCGTGCATGTCCACAGGGATACCGCGGCCGTTGTCTTCTACTATAATACTGTTGTCTGGGGTAATGGTGACTTCTATCTTGTCACAAAATCCAGCGAGAGCCTCGTCTATGGAGTTGTCGATTACTTCATAGACCAGATGGTGGAAACCACGGGCGTTTACGTCGCCGATGTACATGGCAGGGCGTTTTCTCACAGCCTCCAGACCTTCCAGCACAATGATGTTATCCGCACTATAATGCTCTTGCTGCGTGTCCTTTATATTTTCACTCATTAGATTAAGTCTACTTGTTTTTTAGGGTGCAAAATTACTAAAAAAAAATGATATGCGAGAAACAATTTTTAATAATCTTCAAAATATAGTGCGGCACTTTAGTTGCGTAAATCTGTTTTTGACACACATTATTAAAAAAAATACTATCTTTGCAAAATGTTTCAAGTCTCTCGTATATGAAGAAACTGATATCTATAGTATTCGTTTTCATCGTCTTTGTTACCCTGAATGCACAGGAGTTTAATGCCGCTGTTTCTGTGAATTACGAGAAGCTTGTCAGTTTTTCGCAGCCCTACGAAAGCAGCGACACCAAAGTTTTCGAAACCATGAAACAGGCACTGGAAGACTTCGTAAATGGTCGCCGTTGGTCCAACCTGCAAATCGAGGAGAAAGAGAGAATCCCCGTTGCCATAGGTGTGAACCTCACGCGTCGCAACAGTGCTACCTCCTACGACGCACAGCTCAACGTGCAGCTGCGGCGTCCGGTCTTCAACAGCACATATACCACGGGACTCTTCAACTACGTGGAGACGAAGGGCTTCTCTTTCACCTACAACGAAAATGCCCCCTTGGAGTACGACCCCAATTCCTACTATTCCAACCTCACCAGCACCATTGCCTACTACCTCTACATCATGCTGGGCATCTATTTCGATAGTTTCGGTCCCGATGGCGGTACACCCTTTTACCAGCAAGCGGCAGCCATAGCGCAGATTACAGCCTCGCAATTTGGCAACGGCAGCGGATGGGGCCCTGCCAGCGACAGCAAGGCACGTTACTGGTTTGTGGAGAACCACACCAACAACGCCTATGCCGACCTACACCAGATCTATTACCTCTACCACCGTATGGGGCTGGACCGTATGACGCAGAACCAGGACGAGGCACGCACGCAAATTCTGCACTCGCTGCAGATGCTCGTGGATCTCAACAAGCAGAAGAGCAACATACTCTCTGTGCGGCAGTTCCTGGACTTGAAAGTGGACGAAATAGTATCCATCTTCACGCCAGCACCCATGCAGGAAAAGCAGGCGATCTACGATGTCCTTTATACCGTCTCGCCCATCAGCGTGGTCAAACTCAAGGACTGGGGTATTGACAAACCTAGCTGGAAACAATAAGCTGTCAAAAACAAATAGAAACAAAAAAACTAATTCACAATATATATTTATGTCACAAATACCCATAAACAAAGAGGTGATAAACAAGGTCGCCGCTGCCAACAAGATACAGAACCCTGGCCGTGCCAGCATACGCGAGATGCGCAAGATGATACAAGATGTGGAGAAAGAGACGGGCATCCGCTTCGTTAAGATGGAAATGGGCATCCCCGGGCTACCAGCCCCCAAGATTGGTGTGGAGGCACAGATTAAGGCGTTACAAGACGGCGTTGCCTCTATTTATCCCGAAATCTACGGCACCACCGACTTCAAAAGCGAAGCCAGTCGTTTTGTCAAGAACTTCCTGGACATCGAGGTTCCTGCCGAATGCATAGTGCCCACAGTGGGGTCCATGCAGGCTGGTTTTGCCAGTTTCCTCACCCTCACACGCTACGATGCCAAGAAGCAGAAAGTTCTTTTCATAGATCCAGGCTTCCCCGTACAGAAACAGCAGTGCCGCGTGCTGGGCATCCCCATGAAGACCTTTGATGTCTACAACTTCCGTGGCGATGCCCTGCGCGACAAGCTGGAAGAAGAACTCAAGGACGGCGACGTGGCTTGCCTCATCTACAGCAGCCCCAACAACCCCGGTTGGTTTGTGTTCACCGACCACGAACTTAAGATTATCGGCGAGATGGCCAACAAGTATGGCGTGGTAGTCATCGAGGACGATGCTTACTTCCTCATGGACTTCCGCAAGGACTACAGCGTCCCTGGTCAGCCTCCTTACCAGCCCACCGTGGCCAAATACACCGACCGCTATGTCCTGATGATATCGGGCAGCAAGAGTTTCAGCTATGCTGGCGAGCGTATCGCCATGATGGTCGTCAGCCCCAAGCTCTTCAACCTGGAATGCCCAGATCTGGGACGCTACTACAACCAGACGCAGCTGGGGCGTGCCCTCATCTTTGGCACCCTCTACTGCCTCTCCAGCGGCACAGCCCACAGCGTGCAATACGCCATGGCTGCCATGCTGAAGGGTG